>NZ_JBDJAC010000007.1:0-246473 GCF_039652615.1 Fulvimarina fulva | reverse complement strand
GGACACGCATATCGTGCCGATCCTCGTCGGCGATCCGGACCTGTGCAAGCGGGCCTCGGACCATCTCCTTGCAAAGCACGGCATCTACATCCAGCCGATCAACTATCCGACCGTGCCGCGCGGTACCGAGCGCCTGCGGGTTACCCCGACGCCGCTGCACGACGATGCGCGGATCGACCATCTCAAGGATGCCCTCATCGAAACCTGGAACGCGATCGGAATTCCGTTTGCATCGGACCTTGGCGATGCTGTCGAGATCCTGCCGGGAGTGACCTCACTCGTCGTTTCGAAGGCCGGCGGCTAAGCCCGTTTTCTCGCGCGGCGGTTCAAACCTCGGGCGAGAAACGGGACGGTAAAGGCAATGAACAGGAAGCGGACCACATGGTGGGCCGCGACGTAAGCCGGGTCGACATCGAACTGGAAGGCCAGCACCGTCAGCGCTTCGAGCGCACCTGGGGCATAGGCGAGCGCCACTTTGCCCGCTTCGAGCGGGAGCATCAGAACCGCAGCGAGACCTGCCAGCGCTGACACGCCGAGACCGATCGCGAAACACACCACCGAAACCGGTAGAAGCTTCATCAAGGCCCCGCGCTCGATACCATAGAGCCGCGAGCCGATCACGATACCGAGGAGCACCAACGCCGGAATCGCGATCGCGCTCGGCACGGAAACGGACGAAATCTCCGTGACGTGCAGCACCGCACTTCCAAACAGAGCACCCAGCATCATGCCGCCGGGCATTCGAACCAGATGCCCCAAACCCGCTGCCCCTGTGCACACCGCGAGGAGCACGACGTAATCGAAAAGCGGCTCCGCTTCACCACGCGCGACTGCAATCGGACCCTCTCCGCCTTCGATCCAGGCGAGAAACGGGGTCAGCGCGCCGATCAGGAGCAGCAGCCGCGCGGTCTGGACGATGATCATGCGCTGCATGTCGGTATCGGTATCTTCAGCCGCTGCAACGACGAAGGCGAGTGCGCCGGGCAGGCTCGCAAAAAGCGCTGTTTCGCGGTTCCAGCCGAGCATACGGTGAAGATAGGCGTAGGTCGCGGCTGTGATCGCCACGACGCCGACGAGCTGGATGGCGAAGGAAGCCGGCCAGATCGTCAGCTGGCCGACCACATCCGGCGTGACGCCCGACCCTGCCTGAACACCGAGCACGAAGAAAGCGATCTGCCGGAGGCTCGTCGGCAGCGTCGTGTCGAGCCCGAAGATGCTTGCCAGCGCGACCGCCGCCATCGGTCCGAGCAGCCAGGCAACCGGCAGACCGAGCACTGCGGCAAGCAGTCCGCCGCCTGCAGCGATCGCCAGCGTCGCCGCGACCGATCGTATCCTGCGCAAATCGGGAACCGTCAAATCGTGCGGCCGATCCAACCCGCAATCCGGTCCGCCGCGATTTCCACCTCGTCGAGACGGCGATGGAAGCAGGCACGAAGGAACTGCGGGCCCACAGGTCCGAAGGCCGTTCCCGGCGCAAGGCCGACGCCGGCCTCGTCGACAATTCGGAACGCGGCAGCACGCGTGTCTGCGACGCCATCGATGGAGAAATAGGCGTAGAACGCACCGGCCGGCGGCGTGAGCGCGACCCGGTTCGTCGCAAGCAGCCGGTCCGAGAAAATATTGCGCGCCTGATGAGCCCGCGCGATCTGCTCCTCGACAAAGGCCTCGCCCCGTTCAAGCGCGACCAGCGCACCGCGTTGCATGAAGACCGCAACGCCAGACGTCGAATACTGGATGAGATTGGCAATGACCTCGTCGAGTTCCGCCGGCGCCTCGATCCAGCCCACGCGCCAGCCGGTCATTGCCCAGTTCTTGGAGAAGGAATTGACGAAGAGGATCGTATCGTCCTCGCACATCACGTCGTGGAAGGACGGAGCCCGCGTTCCCGCATAGAAGAAGCGGCTGTAGATCTCATCGGCGATGATCGCCGTGTTCGTCTCCCGCGCGATATCGAGGATCGCTCGGTGTTCATCCTCAGTGGCGGTCCAGCCGGTGGGATTGGCCGGCGTGTTGACGAAGATCGCCCGCGTCTTTTCCGTCACCGCCTCGCGAACCCTGTCAAGATCGAGATGCCAGGCGCCGTCCCGCGGCTCGAGCGCCACCTCGACCGCTTTTGCTCCGATCAGCTCGGCGGCCGCAGCGAAATTGGGCCAGGCCGGGCCGAAATAGACGACCTCATCGCCCGCGCCGGCAAGCGCCGCGATCGAAATCTGAATCGCCTGCATTCCAGAGCCCGTGACAAAGAAGCGTTCCGGCGACTGCGGCCGACCGTAGAGCCGCTCGGTATAGTCCGCGAGGGCCTGTCGCAGTTCCGGAAGGCCACGCTGATAGGTGTAGAAGGTCTCGCCCTTCGCCAGGCTTTCTGCTGCTGCGCGCGTGACGAAGTCCGGCGTCGCGAGATCGCCCTCACCCGCCCACATGGGCAAGACACCCTCGCGCCCGAAGGCATGCTGCATGACGGCGACGATGCCGCTCGCGGGCGCATTGAGAGCTTCGGAGCGAAGGCGCGAAAGATGGGACATGCTGAAGACCATTGAGATGGGAGAGCGCGGGCAGCCCGCAGAATACGTTTATGCGCGGAGCTAGCCCGGAATGCGAAAAGGTCCAAGCCCGGTCTCGATCACAGCATCGTAAAGCCTCGTAGCGGAGGAGAACGACGAAGCTTCATCACGCAGACCGTGTCCGGCTAAAGGAAAGACTTTCGCCAATTTACGCAAGCTCATCATATCCACAGAGAGCGAAGGCCGTCATGCCTTCGCCGACACGAGGAAAGCGGCGGTTTCGCCGTAAATTCAGAGAGTTGCGGTCGTCATCGGTCGCGAGTTGGAGCCTGTTCATGCCCCCCATCACGCTTCTTGCGCGCTCTGCCGCCCTAGCGGCTGCGCTCGCATTGACTGGCAGCCCGGCGGCAGCACAGTCCACGTCGAACGACGTGATTTCCCAGATCAACGCCTACCGTACGAAGGGCGTGACCTGCGCGCGCACGGGAAAATACTATCCGCCGGTGCGGCCCCTCACCGTCAGCCCGCGGCTCAACCAGATCGCACAGGGCTGGAGCCGGAACATGGCGAGGTCAGGCGGTCTTTCGCACGGCGATCCGCGAGCACGTATACGGGCTGCATGCCCAAACCCTGGTCTTGTCGGAGAAAATATAGCCTATAATCCATCCGCTTCCGGCGCTGTGCGACGCTGGATGACGGGCAACAAGGGCCATTGCGAGACCATCATGACGCCGGGCTTCGCAGCGGCCGGTGTCGGATATGCAAGAGGTGGCCTTTTCGGCATGGGCGGCTACTGGACAATCGACTTCGCTGGCCGCTGCTGACATTGCTCTGACCACGCGCGGATCGAGTGAACCCCCGATCCGCGCACAGATCTATCCGCGGCCAATCAAGCGGAAAGCTTCGCCGCGAGCTGCGCGATGCGCTTGCCCTGGAACTTCGCACCGCCGAGGTCGATCTCGCTCGGCTGACGCGAGCCGTCGCCGGCCGCGATCGTCGAGGCACCATAGGGCGTGCCGCCGATCACTTCGCCGAGCTCGGTCAACTTGTCGTAGGCGTAGGGAAGTCCCGCGATCAACATGCCATGATGCTGAAGCGTCTTCTGGATCGAGATCAGCGTCGTTTCCTGACCGCCATGCTGGGAGGCCGTCGAGGTGAAAGCACCACCGACCTTGTCGATCAGCTTGCCGTTGGCCCACAGACCGCCCGTCCTGTCCCAGAAGGACTGCATCTGCGAGCACATATTGCCGAAGCGGGTCGGTGCGCCGACGATGATCGCGTCGTAATTCGCAAGGTCGTCCGGCTCGGCGACGGGATAAGGTGCATCGGTCTTGAAGCCAGCGGCCTCGACCACGTCCTGAGGCGCGGTCTCCGGTACGCGTTTGATGTCGACTTCTGCACCGGTTTCGCGTGCACCCTCGGCAACAGCGCCAGCCATCTGTTCGACGTGACCGTAGCTTGAATAATAAAGAACCAGAACTTTCGTCATGCGATCTATCCTTGTGTTTGGTTGCGGTTGCCGCGCCATCTAGGCCCCCTCCGGCGCTTTGACGAGTGCAGAACCGCAGGACGCTACGTCGTCGAACAGTTGACGACGCTTCGCACTTGAAGCCCGCGCAGGACGCCCGAAATCCAGCGAACCGACTGACCGGAGAGCTGCCCGCATGACCACTTCCACCTCACCGACCGCCGCGATGCTCGCCATCGGCGACGAGATTCTCTCGGGACGAACCAAGGACAAGAACATCGGCCATTTCGCCGATGTCATGACCCTCGCCGGTATCGATCTGAAGGAGGTCCGGGTCGTGCCCGACGAGGAGGACCGGATCGTCGAGGCCGTCAACGCGCTGCGCGAGTGCTACGATCTGGTCATCACCTCGGGTGGAATCGGTCCGACCCATGACGACATCACCGCCGATTCGGTCGGCAAGGCTTTCTCGCTCCCGGTCGACGAGCACCCCGAAGCCGTCGCCCGCCTCGAAACCTACTATGCCGGCCGAAATCTTCCCTTCACCGAGGCCCGTCGTCGGATGACGCGCACGCCCAAGGGCGCCAGCCTCATCGACAATCCGGTCTCGGTCGCGCCGGGTTTTTCGATCGAGAACGTTCACGTTCTCGCCGGCGTCCCGCACGTGTTCCAGGCCATGCTCGACAACCTTGTCTCGACCCTTCCCCATGGCGTTCCCATCATGAGCCGGTCGGTGCCCTGCCCCTTCGGCGAAGGCGATATCGGCGGGCCGCTCGCCAAACTCGCCAAGGAGCGGGTCGGCGTCACCATCGGCTCCTATCCGCGCTTCGCCGAGGGTCGCTACACGACGGAGATCGTCATTCGCTCACGGGACGACGCGATGCTGGATGAGGCGGAAGACGCGATTAAACGGTTGATCGAAGAATTGTCCTGATTGCAGGGACTTGTCGGCGTCAGCGGTAATGAAACTGGCGACGGTGGCACTCTGAGTTAGAATCTTCGATGCCACCAAAATCACTTTTGGACCCGAGCGCCGCGCGGCGGTCTTCCCGCGTGCTTCAAGGCGTCATCTTTAGCGCCAAGCCATTACAATTGTAGAGAATACGCAGCCGTTCCTTCATGATTTTCCGCTAAAACCCGATGAAGAGAAGTATCACTCGGGGACAGGCATATGGAAAGGCTCGCGGATCGAGAGCTATTCGGACAGGGCAGCGATGCCGCCGTTTGGGATTTGCTGCAATCGTCGATCGCTTTGATCGGAGTTTACGATCAGAATGAGGTCCTTCGCTTTTCAAACGAGGCGTTTCGCCAAGCATACTTCATCGAAGCGAATGAGCGGATCGATTGGCAGACGCTGATGCGCCGCAATTTCGCAGCGCGCCGTGGCACAATCATCCAGACCACCGATATCGACGCATGGATTTCGTCCGTCAGATCTCGCAGGGGCAAATCTCGTCAGCGAACCTATGAAAGCGATCTCCATTGCGGTCGTTTCATCTGGGTGACCGAAACGCGGCGAGAGGACGGATGGATCGTCTATGTCGGTACCGATGTCACATCTCTAAACGTTTCCGAACGGAAATTGCGCCTCGCGAACGAACAGCTTCTCCGGCAATCCTCGACTGACGAGCTGACCGGCGTCTCCAACCGACGGCACATCCTTGGCAAGCTTCAAGAAGTCCTGGATGCAGGGCAGGATGCGTGGGTCTGCCTTCTGGATGTCGATCATTTCAAGAAGATTAACGATACATTCGGCCATCAGGTTGGCGACGACATCCTGATCAACATCGCCCATAAAGCACGCAGCACGATCAAACTCATGGACTGTTTCGGCCGCGTGGGTGGCGAAGAGTTTATGATCGTGTTCATCGACCAGCCGCTTGAGGTCGTCAAGTTAACCCTGTGGCAGTTGCGGGAAGCAATCGGCTGGATCGACGTTGCGGGCGGCCAACAAGATTTCAAGGTCACCATATCCGGCGGCCTGACCTCAGTCTCATCGAAAGACAAGCAGGAAGACATCTATCGAAGGGCCGATATGGGGCTCTATGCGGCAAAACAGAATGGACGCGACCGGATCTGTCTTCATAAACCGGACGGAACTATTGAGAACCTCGGAATTTCTCAAGGCTGCGACGACTTCGTCGGATATCGGGAGCTCAAAGCTGCAAGCTGATCCTCGCGGCACAGTCGAGGGGTCAGAGGTCGGACCCGGCAAAGGGTCCCTGGTGCTTACTGCCCACTTGATTCGCGCCAAACTTCACGCCCGCCCTGCGGGTCGCGACATGTTGTTCGACGCACGGCATAGGCGAATAGATACTCAAACTTATGAAATTATATCTGACGGGCGACGTCTCCGGCCAGTGACCGGAGGCATCACCGGCAGGTGGACAGATCAGATCGAAAGACAGATCTTCCGAAGTGCCGTCCAGCCTCTTCGTGCCGGAATGCATCCGCCAAGCGCGCCATCGCGAAGGTGCTGTCGATGATTGGTCGGATGCCTGTCGTCTCGAGGCCCCGGACCATATCCATGTGGTGGCGCCAGCTGCCGACGATGAGCCCTTTCAGCGCTTGCTGCCGCGCCATCATGGCGGCCGTCGGAATATCGCCGGCCCGGCGGGTCAGAACTCCGATCAGCGACATGTGGCCGCCGATCCGGCAAGCCTTGATCGATTGCGGCAGGGTGGTTGGCGTCCCGCACGTGTTCCAGGCCATGCTCGACAACCTTGTCTTGACTTCCCCATGGCGTTCCCGTCATGAGCCGGTCGGTGCCCTCTGCCCCTTCGGCGAAGGCGATATCGGCGGGCCGCTCGCCAAACTCGCCAAGGAGCGGGTCGGCGTCACCATCGGCTCCTATCCGCGCTTCGCCGAGGGTCGCTACACGACGGAGATCGTCATTCGCTCACGGGACGAAGCGATGCTGGATGAGGCGGAAGACGCAGTGAGGCTTTGATCGCTAAGCTGGCAACTGCGACGGGGTCCTAGAGACGCGCTCGTATCCATTGCAAAGGAAAAGATAGGTTACACCCTGCTTTTCCCAAAGCCGGACCCGCGCAATGCGGCGCGTTCGTTTTCAAAGCGCAGACCGGCCCGGCGCCAAGAGGAGACGAACGTCTTTCGCGCCGAGCGGGTCCGTTCATTCCCGGATTAGCCATGGGTTCGTGACGCCTCAGGCAGCGCGATCGAGTGCCGTTTTCTGAAGCGCAAACCGCACCGCCGCTGCAGCATGGATCGCGGTGGAGTCGTAGCCGGGGAGATCGAACATGTCAGGGCTCACCAAAAGGGAAATCTCCGTGCAGCCAAGGATCACGGAATCGATCCCATGTGATTGCGAGCGGCGAACGATGTCGAGGAATCGCTGGCGTGAATCAGGCCGGATCTCTCCCCGACAAAGTTCCGAAAAGATGACGTCGTGAACAACGATGCGATCGGCTTCGTCGGGTACGACGACTTCGACGCCCTGGCGACGCATGCGTTCGGCATAGAAGCCGTGTTCCATCGTGTATCGCGTTGCGAGCAGCAGTGGCCTGCGACACTTGTCCGTCTTCAGGGCTGCTACGGTCTCATCGATGATATCGATGAGGGGGACGCCCGAGAGGCGTGCCACGTCGTCCGCAACGAGATGCATGGTGTTGGTGCAGATCAGAATGGCCTCGGCACCCGCGGCCGCGAGCCTTCCCCCGGCTTGTCCGAGCAGCTCGCCGGCATCCCCCCAGCGATCAGCTTTCTGCAAGGCGACGACCTCAGAGAAATCGAACGAATGCATGAGGAGGTTCGCAGAGGCGAGACCACCAAGCCGATGCCGCACACCCTCGTTGATCATCCGGTAATAGGTCGCGGTCGATTCCCAGCTCATACCGCCGAGCAGTCCGATTGGTCTCATCATCCCCAAGTCTCCTGTGCCGATAATGCGGGCATGATGTCACGGATAATGTGGCGGAGGGATGCGTTTTTGCGCGCGAAACCGTCGAGACTTGCAAATGGAACGCGCATCAATTGAATATGGCGCAAGCTGGTTGCAGGCATATGAAAGTTGGTACGCAATGAACGATGAACGGGACCGACAGATCCTTTCTCTGCTTCAAGAGAACGGAGAAATGCCCCTCAACGAAATCGCGGATCGGGTTTCCCTGTCGCCTTCGGCCTGCTCACGGCGCATGGCTCGCCTGCGAAGCGAAGGCTACATCACCGGCACAATGGCCATCCTCGACCGTCGCAAGATCAACCTGCCGACGACCGTATTCGTCCTCGTGCGGACGGGCCGGCACGCCGAGGACTGGATCGAGCGATTTCACGCAGCGGTCGCGGGCATTCCGGAAATCATGGAGGTCCATCGGCTGACCGGCAATTTCGACTATATCCTGAAGATCGTCCTGCCCGATGTCGAACATTACGATGTCGTCTACAAACAGATCCTTCGCCGTATCGAGCTCTACGATATGTCTGCCTATATCTCGATGGAAACCGTCAAGCAGTCGAACGCGCTCCCCACGACTCATATCAGATAGTTGCGCGTCCGCTTTCGAGCTTCTCGGCTTCAGGATAAAAGCGGACCATGATGGGCGTTGCGAGGGTCAGGTCCGCGTCTGGGCAAGAGATATCGGCTCACGGCGACTGTCCACCGCTTGAAACGCCGATGTCCACCGACCCGACTTGCCCCGCATCGGCGGACTGGACTATTGCCACTGACACCAATTTGAGCCGGAACCATCGCCATGTCAGTCACCGAAAAATCCTTCCCCGTCTCCTGGGACCAGTTTCACCGGGATGCTCGGGCCCTTGCCTGGCGACTTGCAGGAATCAATGGCGAGTGGAAGGCGATCGTCTGCATCACGCGCGGCGGGCTCGTGCCGGCTGCGATCATCGCCCGCGAACTTGGGGTTCGGTTGATCGAGACGGTTTGCGTCGCCTCCTATCATGAGTACTCCGAACAGGGGCAACTCAAGATTCTGAAGGAAGTTTCGTCCGAACTGACGCAGGATGGCGGCAAGAACGTTCTCATCGTCGACGACCTGACCGACACCGGAAAGACCGCCCGGATCGTGCGCGAGATGCTGCCTGAGGCTCACTTCGCTGCCGTCTACGCCAAGCCGATGGGTCGGCCGCTGGTCGACACGTTCATCACCGAGGTCAGCCAGGACACCTGGATTTTCTTCCCCTGGGATCTCGGCCTCACCTTCCAGGCTCCGATCGGCAAGGAGACGCGGGGCTAGACCGCCGTTCGATCAGACGTCGGCGAACGACCATCTGCGGGCGGCACGATCAGGCGAAGCGCCATCTCGATGGTGAGGCTGTCATCGGCAAGAGTCCGCGTCATCGTCCCGCGCAGCTGATTTGTGACGAGGATCTGAAGCAGTTCCGAGCCGAACCCCGGTTTGCTATCATCGCCCGTCTTAGGGCTGCCAGTGGCTGATGGATCAAGGCCAATCTCTTTCCAGATGAGACGGACAGTCTGCACGTCGTGATCCGTCTCAGTAGACCACTCGACAAACATTCGACCTTTGGACTCGGTACGCAGTGCGCCGTACTTCACAGCGTTCGTCGTCAGTTCGTGGAGGATCATCCCGACGAAGACCGCTTCGTTGGCGGCCACGTCAATCCGAGGGCCCGAGATCGTGAATTGATCTTCCGACGCCAGCGGCGACAGCTCCCGCCGCAGCATCTGCGAAAAATCGACGCTTCCGCCCGACTGCTGCGCTATCAGTTCCTGCGTCGAAGCAACGGTGGAGATCTTGTCGATGATGTCGAGCTTGAGAGGTATTAGCGACCGATCGCGCATCGACAGCGAGATCACCGCCTGAACGATGGAAAAGGCGTTACGGGTGCGATGCTGTAATTCGCGGGCAACGAGAAGGAGTTCCTCCTCCGCCGTCTCGCGAGCGGCGACCTCGTAACGAAGCGCGATCTGTTGAGACACGAGTTCCGCCAGATCTTCGGCGGTGGCAATCTCGTTCTCGCTCCAGTTCCGCCGTTGGTGGTCGACCACGCACAGTGAGCCGATCACCTCGCCGGACGGAAGGCGGATCGGTGTTCCAAGACATGCGACAACGCCGATGTCCTGGATAGCAGGACTATCCTTAAGCCAGCTGATCTCCCGCACGTCCGGCGCAATCAGCGGCTTTCCACTGGCAACCACATGGCGGCACAGGGAGTGGCTGATTGGAGACTCGCGTCTCTCCGCGAGATGCGTGGGTAGCCCCAGCGCGCTTTTATAGATCTGCCGGTCCGGTTCGACGATGGAGATGTAGGCGACAGGCACACTCAGGAAACGCGCCGCAAGACGCGTGATCCGATCGAATTCGGCTTCCGGTTGCTTCCCAAGAACGCGCCAGTCGATCAGATTGCCACTCCTATCAGACCCTCTTGTCATTTTACCCATCAACGCGCCCGGCACTTTCGAGCCGCAGCGCCAGTTAAGACGCGGGGTCACCTTTTTGAAAGCCTGAAACCATAAGGGAACACAGCGGTTCGTTGGACCTCTTCGTTCGCTGCATCGCCACTCTCACAGTCTTTCCGGCATCTTATGTTAAATGCACGAACGCCGGACCGGTTACCGCCGCTTTGCGACAAAATACGATTGTCCACAGGCTTTTCTTCAAATGCGGATTACGGTGGACACCCGTCCTTCACGAATTGCTCGAATCGCTTGGCTTCCGTAGCTTCGGCAACCGTACCGCGACGTCGAAGCGAGATTATCTCGCTGGGAACAAGCGGTGAATAAGCGATTGTTCGGGTCGTCGGCACCGAAGTTCAGACTCGCTTAAGCCTCTTCGATCTACTATATATAGCGTGAACGAACTCGCGATCAGGCAAATGTTGTGGCGGCACGTCGGATGATCAGATTCCGGCCTGCATCGCCACGGGTGTTTTGCGCCCGCCTGCCGCGAGCTCCGATCACACGAGGAACACTCAAGGGGAACGGGCCGTCATGGGCATGAAGATCGAACGCCGCTACACCAAGGCAGGTGACAGCGCTTACGAGAGCATCGAATTCCGCAAGGCGACGAGCGAGATCAAGAACCCCGACGGTTCGGTCGTCTTCCGTCTCGCCGATATCGACGTGCCGGCCCAGTTCAGCCAGGTCGCTTCGGATATCCTTGCCCAGAAATATTTCCGCAAGGCCGGCGTTCCGGCAAGGCTGAAGCGCGTCGAGGAAAACGACGTTCCCTCCTTCCTCTGGCGCTCGGTTGCCGACGAAGAGGCTCTTGCCGAGCTTCCCGAAGACGAGCGGACCGGCTCGGAAATGGACGCACGGCAGGTTTTCGATCGCCTTGCCGGCACCTGGACCTATTGGGGCTGGAAGGGCGGCTACTTCGAAAGCGAAGAAGACGCATCCGCCTTCAAGGACGAGCTCGCCTATATGCTGGCGACGCAAAAGGTCGCGCCGAACTCACCGCAGTGGTTCAACACCGGCCTTCATTGGGCCTACGGCATCGACGGTCCCGGCCAGGGCCATCATTATGTCGATTACCAGACCGGAGAGCTGCGCGCCTCGGAATCGGCCTACGAGCATCCCCAGCCCCATGCCTGCTTCATTCAGTCGGTCGGCGACGATCTCGTCAACGAAGGCGGCATCATGGACCTCTGGGTCCGTGAAGCGCGTCTCTTCAAATACGGCTCGGGCACCGGCTCGAACTTCTCGTTCCTGCGCGGCGAAGGCGAGAAGCTTTCAGGCGGCGGCAAGTCCTCCGGCCTCATGAGCTTCCTGAAGATCGGCGACCGGGCGGCCGGCGCCATCAAGTCGGGCGGCACCACGCGCCGCGCGGCCAAGATGGTCGTCGTCGACATCGATCACCCGGACATTGAAAACTACATCAACTGGAAGGTTCGCGAGGAAGAGAAGGTCGCCGCACTCGTCACCGGCTCCAAGACCGTCGCAAAGCACCTGAAGATCATCCTGTCGGCCTGCGTGAACTGCGAGGGCCCGGAGGGCGACTGCTTCGACCCGAACAAGAACCCGGCCTTGAAGCGCGCCGTGAAGGACGCCAAGAAGGCACAGGTGCCGGAGAACTACGTCAAGCGCGTCATCCAGTTCGCGCGTCAGGGCTTCACCGATATCGAATTCCCCGTCTACGACACCGACTGGGATTCTGAGGCCTATCTCACCGTCTCCGGCCAGAATTCCAACAATTCCGTCTCCCTGACGGATGACTTCCTGCGCGCCGTCGAGAACGACGAGGAATGGAACCTCATCCGCCGCACCGACGGCAAGGTCCACAAGACCGTCAAGGCTCGCGAATTGTGGGACCAGATCGGCTACGCCGCCTGGGCATCCGCCGATCCTGGCCTGCACTTCAACACCACGATGAACGACTGGCACACCTGCCCGGCGGCAGGCTCCATCCGGGCGTCCAATCCGTGCTCGGAATACATGTTCCTCGATGATACGGCCTGTAACCTCGCCTCGCTGAACCTCATGCAGTTCGTCGAGAAGAACGGCGAGTCCAAGCGCTTCGATACGGCCTCCTTCGAGCACGCCACGCGCTTGTGGACACTCGTTCTCGAGATCTCCGTCCTGATGGCGCAGTTCCCGTCCCGCGAGATCGCCCGCCTCTCCTACGATTACCGCACGCTCGGTCTCGGCTACGCCAATATCGGCGGCCTGCTGATGTCCGGCGGCATTCCGTATGATTCCCGCCATGGCCGTGCGATCTGCGGCGCGATCTCCGCGCTCATGACCGGCATTGCCTACAAGACGTCCGCCGAGATGGCTGGCCACCTCGGAACCTTCCCCGATTACGAGCGCAATGCCGAGGCCATGCAGCGCGTCATCCGCAACCATGCCCGCGCGGCTCACGGCATCGCCAACGGCTATGAGAAGCTCGCCGTCGATCCGGTTCCGCTCGATCACGCCTCGCTTGCCGACAAGCGTCTGTCGACTAGAGCCAAGGCCGCGTGGACCGAGGCCGTCGAACTCGGCGAGAAGAACGGCTACCGCAACGCCCAGGTCTCCGTCGTTGCCCCCACGGGCACGATCGGCCTCGTGATGGATTGCGACACCACGGGTATCGAGCCCGACTTCGCGCTGGTGAAGTTCAAGAAGCTCGCCGGAGGCGGCTACTTCAAGATCATCAACCGCGCCGTTCCCGAAGCCCTGCGCACCCTCGGCTATACGGAAGCGCAGATCGCCGAGATGGAGGCCTATGCGGTCGGCCACGGCAATCTCAACCAGGCGCCTGCCATCAACCCCGGCTCGCTCAAGGCCAAGGGCTTCACGGACGAACTGGTCGGCAAGATCAACGACGCCCTCACCTCGGCCTTCGACATCAAGTTCGTCTTCAACCGCTACACGCTCGGCGACGACTTCATGCGCCAGCTCGGCGTCACCGATGAGCAGCTGAACGACTTCACCTTCGAGCTTCTGCCCCATCTCGGCTTCTCCAAGAAGGACATCGAGGCTGCCAACATCCATGTCTGCGGCGCGATGACCCTCGAAGGCGCGCCGCACATCAAATCGGAGCATCTGGCCGTCTTCGACTGTGCCACCCCGTGCGGACGCCTCGGCAAGCGCTCCTTGTCGGTGGAAAGCCATATCCGCATGATGGCTGCGGCCCAGCCCTTCATCTCGGGCGCCATTTCCAAGACCATCAACATGCCGAACGATGCGACGGTCGAGGATTGCAACGCGGCCTACATGCTTTCCTGGAAGCTCGCGCTGAAGGCGAACGCCCTCTACCGCGACGGCTCGAAGCTCTCCCAGCCGCTCAACGCCTCCCTCATCGCAGATGAGGACGACGAGGAGGATACGGTCGAGGAGATCGCAGCCGCCCTCGTCGCTGCGCCCCCGCAGGAGCAGGCGGTACAAGTTGCCGAGCGTATCGTGGAGCGCGTCATCGAAAAGGTCGTCCGCGACCGCGAGAAGCTGCCGAACCGCCGCAAGGGCTACACCCAGAAGGCGATCGTCGGCGGCCACAAGGTCTATCTGCGCACTGGCGAGTTCGACGATGGCCGCCTCGGCGAGATCTTCATCGACATGCACAAGGAAGGCGCTGCCTTCCGTGCAATGATGAACAACTTCGCCATCGCCATTTCGCTGGGTCTGCAGTTCGGCGTGCCGCTGGAGGAGTATGTGGAGGCCTTCACCTTCACCCGGTTCGAACCGGCCGGTATGGTTCAGGGTAACGAGGCGATCAAGAACGCCACCTCGATCCTCGACTATATCTTCCGCGAGCTGGCCGTCTCCTATCTCGACCGGCACGATCTTGCCCATGTCCAGCCGGATGAGTTTGGCGCCTCCTCCGTCGGGCGCGGCGTCGAGGGCGACAAGCCCGCACCGCTGCCGATCTCGTCCGGCATGGTGCGGGGCCAGACCTCGAAGTTCCGTCTGGTGTCCTCCAGCGAAGCTCAGGGATCGTTGAAAGAGGGTGGCGCGAAGGATGCTCCGGCAACGGCCACCGCGCCGACGGCCCGGGGCTCCGGTAATGTCACCCAGATCGGCACGAAGCCCGGCGGCGTCGCTGCTGCGAAGTCCACCGGCCCCGTCGCAGTCGCCTCCAGCGTTCAGGGCAATCAGGCGACGGCCTTCAAGCGGGACTACGAGCAGGCGCCTCTCACCGAGCCCGCTCCGGTCGCAGATGCCTCGCCGGCGCAAGGCCTGTTCGATCAGCCCGTCGCCTATCCGGCTTCGGACCGCGATCGCGGCAATTTGGCGAACGAGCGCCCGGCTCAGGCGCGCGACACATCGGGCGAGACTGCCGACACGGCCAGCGCTGTCGCGCCCGGCGCCAAAGCCTCGGTCGGCGAACGCCGCGCCGTCGCGATGATGAAGGGCTATACGGGCGACAGCTGCACCGAATGCGGCAACTACTCAATGGTCCGCAACGGCACGTGCCTGAAGTGCGACACGTGCGGATCTACAAGTGGCTGTAGCTGAGAAAACCCGCTTGTTACTGGGCCTGATGCGTCACCGTATCTCGCTCTGCGTCGCTAAGGTTCGCTCGTGATCGCATGAAGTTCGCTCACCCCATTCGGGGTGAGATCCCAAACCACGACCAGATAAAGAAAGCCCGGGCGGGCCGCACCTGCCTGGGCCTTCTTGATTCAAAGGCTCGCCCGAACACGGAGTCGAGCTAGAACACCGGAGGTCAGCCTCGTGACGATCCCTTGGTTTTAATTTCTAGAAGGGAGAGCTGCACTTCTGCCTGTTGGACGGCACGAAGGCCGAGCCGCGGTATGTTTCGCACGGACGACATCGGTTCGACGTCGGGCAGCCCAAGCCTGAGATGGTGAACTTCTTCACACAGACCTCCAACGAACTGATCGGGGCGCAACGGCCCGGCGTTCGGTCGCAAAAGCTACCGTAGCTGGTTCAAGCCGTTGGAAATGATGATGTTTCGTCGAACAAAAATCGGTGCTGGGACCGGCTGCGTTGGGTGGGAAGCTGTCGTTCAGATGAGTCACGTTCAACAACGGCTATGCGCCCATCGCGGTCATCCCAATCCTGCGTACCCCTTGCTCGATTGCGGACATTGCGCTTACATCATCTACGCCAGGAGGCGATCCGGACGTTGCGCGTTCGCGAAAGACGCCTTCAAACCGCCGCACTGCCTAGCAAGTCTGGGTTTGTTCGAAATGGATGTGTGACATGGATGTCGTTGCAGTCCTCTGACACGATTTGGTAATCGACCTCGCATGATAAAAATCCTGACATGGACGACCTATGTGATGCGGCTCTTCGCCGTACTCGCCGTCATGCTGGGATCCGGAATTCAGATGTCCGTCGCTTCGGCTTCCGAGGACGCGTTGACACGAACGAGCGCTTTGACAGCCTCGGACATGCCATCGGGAGACGTCCACGCGAGACATCACCATGTCGACATCGATCAGCCTGCGCATGATCATGGCAGGGGGGCCGTCAGCGATTGCGGCATCCATTGCGTCTCGTCGCTGCCGCAGATTTTCGTGCCGCGGTTTTCTCTTCCCGTGACCCTCGACGTCGTTTTCATGACGTTTTCGGACGAATTCTCGGGCCGATCCGTCGCAACGCTCGAACGCCCTCCCCGCATCTGATCGCGGCGCGTCATTCTTTGGCGCGGAATTAGGTCGATCCGCTTCCGGGTCGGCTTGAGGGGATCGCCGCACGGCTGATTGCCAGTCTGCGGTTCATCAGAGCCATTACCGTTCGCCAAGGCGCGTGATCGCGCTCGCCGAACGGCAAGCGACGAAACATTCCATGATGAAGAATTCTTTACGGATCGGCTTCCTCGCCGGTCTCGTTCTCGCTGGCTGTGCGCCGGCACCCCGCGGGCTACCCGATATCGCGGCCTATCCCTCTCCCGAAGATCCTTCGATCGCTTCTGCGTCGAGCAGCCTCGGTTCCGTCGTCGGCTCCTATAATCGCCGTGCGATCGTCGAGCCGGAGGGATGGCGCAATCGCGGCGTCCCTCTCGAAGCGGTTCCGGAGGCGAGCGAATGAAACGGCTGGTCAGACATCTTATTATCGCCTGCTTGCCGCTCGTATTCGCAGGCTGCGTTTCGGCGACCGAAGACTTCGAGACCGATCTCGGTTTCTCCCTCGTTTCCGGGCAGACTGCCCAGCGCCTGGGGAAAGAGGCGATTTGGATTCAGGATCGGAGCCAAGCCGCCGCGGCCCGCGACCGCGTCAACCAGCTTCTCGCTTCGCGATATGTCGGCATTGACGCGGCGACGCAGGTCGCGATCCTAAACAACAAGCGCCTTCAGGCCACCTATGCCGATGTCGGGCTGTCGGTCGCCGATCTCTGGCAGGAGGGGCTTCTCGCCAATCCCACGATCTCGGTCGGCTACAGCGGCATGGGCGTCGGACGGACGATCGAGTCCGTGGTCGCTGCCAATCTGACGCGGCTTCTCACCCGCGAACGACGCCTCGACGTCGCCGAGGTCCGCGTCCTTCAGGCCCAGCTTTCAGCCGTCGATGCGACGTTGGCCCTCGCCGCCGAAACGCGCCGCGCCTGGATCGAGGTGGTCGGAGCCTGGGAGGCGGTCTCCTCCCTCAATCAGGCAAAAACCGCGGCAGACGCTGCGGCCGAGCTATCCCGCGAACTGGGCAAGACCGGCGCCATGCCGAAGGCCGATCAGGCGCGCGAGCAGGCCTTCTATGCCGAACTCACCGGGCAGACCGCCGAAGCGCGGCTTGCGGCCAACCTCGCCAAGGAGCGGCTCTACCGTGTGATGGGCGTTTGGGGGAAGGATCTCGATTTCGAAGTCCCGAACGCTCTGCCGAGCCTCCCAGGGAGCTTGAAGAGCTATGGCGCGGTGGAAGCGGAAGCTTTGAAGAACAGGGTCGACTTGCAGGTCGCGCGGCTCGAACTGGAAGCGCTCGCACGCTCCTACGGCCTGACGAAAGCGACCCGCTACGTCTCGGATCTCGATCTTGCCGCAGGTGTCGAAGTGGAGAAGGAAGTCGAGGAGACCGAAGACGGCGGCGAAGAGAGTGAGAACGTCGTCTCCGCCGCGATCGAGGCCGGGATCGAGATCCCCATCTTCGATTCAGGCCAAGCGCGCCTGCGCAAAGCCGAATTCCAGTATCTCAAGGCCGCGAACCTTCTTGCGGCAAAGGCGGTCGACGTCCGGGCGGAGGCGCGGGCCGCCTACAAGGCCTATCGCGGACGCCATGAGATCGCGCGGCACTACCGCTCCAGCGTCGTACCGCTCCGGGTCACGGTCGAGAAGGAGTCCCTTCTCACCTACAACGGCATGATCACCAACACGTTCGATCTTCTCGCCGATACGCGGGCAAAGCTCGGCGCGATCCTGACCGCCGAGCAGGCGAAGCGAGACTTCTACCTTGCCGACGCCGACCTCGTCGCGGCCGTTTACGGCGGTCTCGGAAGCGCTCCAAGCGCCGAAGCCGCAACCGCCGTCGCCGATAGCGGCGGCGCGGAACACTGATTTTGGGAAAACTGCAATGGTTACACGACGCAATCTTCTGGGTGCCGGTGTCGCTCTCGCAGGCGCGGCGGCCTGGTCTCGCACGTCGGCTCAGGGTCTGCCCGAGGCGCCGGTCATGGAAAGCGCTGCGACCCAGCCGCCTTTGCCGCCGGAGACAGGGGCGCCCTACAACCCGGTGGTCACGCTCAACGGTTGGTCGTTGCCCTTCCGGATGAACGGCAACGTCAAGGAGTTCCACCTCGTCGCCGAGCCTGTGGAGCGCGAGATGGCCGAGGGCATGACCGCCTATCTCTGGGGCTATAACGGCCAGTCGCCGGGACCGACGATCGAGTGCGTCGAGGGCGACCGGGTCCGTATCTTCGTCTCCAACAAGTTGCCTGAGCACACGACGATCCACTGGCACGGCATGATCCTGCCCTGCGGCATGGACGGCGTGGGCGGGCTGACGCAGCCCACGATCCCGCCGGGAAAGACCTTCGTCTACGAGTTCGACGCCGTGAAGAGCGGCACCTTCATGTACCATCCGCATGCCGACGAGATGGTTCAGATGGCGATGGGGATGATGGGCTTCTTCGTCATCCACCCGCGCGACCCGAGCTTCATGGCCGTCGACCGGGACTTCGTGTTCCTCCTGTCGTCCTACGACATCGAGCCGGGCTCCTACATCCCGAAGGTCATGGAGATGACCGACTTCAACATGTGGACGATCAACAGCCGCATCTTTCCCGATGTCGCGCCTCTGGTCGCTTCCACGGGGGATCGTGTTCGGGTCAGGGTCGGCAACCTGACGATGACCAACCATCCGATCCACATGCACGGCTACGACTTCGAGGTGACCTGCACCGACGGCGGCTGGGTGAGACCGGAAGCGCGTTGGCCGGAGGTGACGATCGATATTCCGGTTGGCGCCATGCGGGCCTACGAGTTCGACGCCGTCCATCCCGGCGACTGGGCGCTTCACTGCCACAAGTCGCACCATACGATGAACGCCATGGGCCACGACGTGCCGACCTTCATCGGTGCCGACAAGTCGGCGGTCGCGCGCAAGATCAAACTGCTTCAGCCGGACTACATGCCGATGGGAACCGACGGCATGGCGGACATGGCCGAGATGTCGATGCCGCTCCCCGACAACACCGTGCCGATGATGACCGGCTGGGGCCAGTTCGGCTCGCTGGAGATGGGCGGCATGTTCACGGTGATGAAGGTGCGCGACGGTCTGGAAGCGGGCGACTACGAGGATCCCGGCGACTACGAGCATCCGCCCGGCACCGTCGCGTGGGAATGGACCGGCGATACCCCGGACGCGGCAAGTGCGCCGGACGGTTCGCAAGAGGGTTCGTCCCTCCCGAAGGTCAAGCCGGCAAGCGCGCCGATCGACCATTCGTCGATGGATCATTCCGGGCACTGACGCCCGGACGATGCGAGGGACTGCAATGAAGGAGAGAGAAATGCAGACCGTGAAATCACTGATTGGCGCAGCGGCGATCGCGATGTTGCCGTTCGCCGCGGAGGCTGCCGGAAACCATGCCGGCGGCCATCACGACGAGATGGCGATCGGCGCGCCCGGCAAGGCCGCGGAGGCAAGCCGCACCATCGCGGTGTCCATGCGCGAGACCGATGACGGCGCGATGATCTTCGAGCCGTCGCGCATCGAGGTCGGCGCCGGCGAGACAGTCCGGCTCGCGATTACCAATGACGGCGAGACCGAGCACGAATTCGTCATGGATGGCATGGACGAGATCCAGGAGCATAAAGCGCTCATGGAGAAGTTCCCGGAGATGGAACACGACGATCCCAACGCGGTCCGACTTCAGCCGGGCGAAAGCGGCGAGATCGTCTGGACCTTCGGGGAAGCGGGCGATTTCGAATTCGCCTGCCTGATCCCCGGCCACTACGAGAGCGGCATGCACGGCCCGCTCGTCGTCTCAAAGAACTGAAATCGATCAATTGAGGACAAGACAATGACACCGATCATCCGCATCGCGCTCACCACTGCTCTCTCGCTCGGAGCCCTTTCCACGGTTTCCGCGGCCGAGTTCACCAAAGGCGTCGTCCAGAAGGTGGACGCCAAGGGCAAGAAGCTGACCATCAAGCACGAGGAACTGACCAATCTGGACATGCCGGCGATGACGATGGTCTTCTCCGTCGCCGATCCGGCGATGCTCGAGGAGGCCAAGGAAGGCCAGACGATCGAGTTCGTCGCCGAGCGCCTACGCGGCAAGCTGACCGTCACCGAAATGAAGTGACGCCTCGGCTCCGACCCGGTGCGACAAGGCGTCGGGTCTCGCCGACTTGATCTGGCAGCATCCGTTCCCCCACATCAGGAAACGGAACCCATGCCGGAAAACCCATTTGAAGGATACCCGAACATGACAGCCAAGAAGAAGACGACCCTCGGCGCGGTTCTCGGCGCCGGCGCTCTCGCACTGTTCTCGACGACGTTCCTCGCCGAAGCCGGCGAGGCGATGAAAGTCTATTCTTCACCGACCTGCGGCTGCTGCGCGGCCTGGGTCCGGCATGTCGAGGACGCCGGCTACGACGTAACCGTCGAGCATCTCGCCTCGGCCGATCTCTACGCGAAGAAGCAAGAGGCCGGTTTCTCACCGCAGCATGCTTCCTGTCACACTGGCCTCATCGACGGCTATGCCATCGAAGGGCACGTCCCGGCGGCCGAGATCGAACGGCTCCTGACCGAGAGACCGGACGCCATCGGCCTGTCGGTCCCCGGAATGCCGGCGGATGCACCGGGCATGGGGTCAGGCGACACGCCCTACGACGTGTTTTTGGTCAAGGCCGACGGTTCGACCGAGGTGTTTGCGAGCTACCCTCGCTGATGCTCGGAAGCGATCAGCGGCGCAGGACTTTCACCAGCGCCGCGATCGCCAGCACGACGAGAACGATCCATAGGATGCCCCAGAGGCCCATGCCGAGGGGCATCCAGGCACCCATGCCGCTCATCCGTTCGTCCATCATGTCGAACCTGCCCTTCCGCCCTCGACGGGCCGTCCCGCTTCGCGCCAGCCCTTGAGCCCGCCTTCGATCGGCTGTGCGGCATAGCCCATCTCGACGAGCGTCGCGGCCGCGAGGCTCGCCCGTGCGCCGGACGCACAAAGGACGTGGACCGGTCGCCCGCTGGAATGGGCGGCATGGAGCGCCTTCTCGCCGCTTTCATTTGTGAGGTCGGCCTTTGCTTCCAGGAAGCCTCTCGGAACGTAAACGGAATCCGGCACGCGACCGTCCTCGTCGAGTTCGTGAGCCTCGCGAACGTCGAGCACGAGACCGTCTGCCTGGGCAGCTTCGAGCGACCCGCCGGTTTTCTGCCGCGCCTCGGCAACAAATTCCTTCATAGTCTTCGGCATACCTAACTCCTTCAAAAACGGTTGACGGGTATCTTCAGATAGATGTTGCCATCGGCTTCCTTCGGCGGCAGCGTTCCGGCCCTCAGATTGATCTGCATTGCATGCAGCATGCGGTCGGGAAGCGAGAGCGTATCGTCGCGCTCGTTCCGGGTGCGGACGAATTCGTCTTTCGTGATCCCGTCGCGCACATGCTTGTTGTCTCGCTTGTGCTCGGCGACCGTCGCTTCCCAGCAGATTTCATCGCGCTCGTCGGTTCCATAGTCATGGCCGACGAACAGGCGCGTCTCGGGCGGGAGCGACAAGATCGTTTGGATCGAATCCCAGAGCATTCCCGCGTCACCGCCGGGAAAGTCCGCCCGGCTTGAACCCATGTCCGGATACATCGGCGTATCATGGACGAAGGCCGCATCGCCGACGACGTAGGTGATCGACCCGAGCGTGTGTCCGGGTGAGAGGATCACGCGTGCCTGAAGATCGCCGATCTCGAAGCTTGCGCCGTCCACGAAGAGATCGTCGAAGTCGCGGGCCGGGTCGAAGGCACCGGGAAGGTGATAGAGGTCCCGCCATAGATCGGTGATCTCCAGCACCTTCCTGCCGATCGCGTTCGGGACGTTCAGCCTTTCTTTCAGATAAGCCGAGGCCATCAGGTGATCGGCATGGGGATGGGTATCGAGCACGCGCACGATCTCGACCTTCTCCCGTTCGGCGAACTCCAAAATCTCATCGGCGCTCTCGCAACTCGTCCGCGCCTCCGCCGGATCGAAGTTCTGGACGACGTCGATCAGAACCCCCTTTCTCGTTTGCGGGTCGGCCACGAGATACTGGATCGAACCGGTGTCTTCCTCGTAGAAACCCCATATGTCGGGCGAACCCGAGCCGGTCGAGGGACTGTATCGGGTCAGCATGACTGCCTCCGCGGATGCATTGTCAATCAGTCGATATGCGCGATATATGATGTATGTCTAAATTAGCAAGTCCTGATATTGAGAAGCTCGAAAGGCGTTCCGAGCAAGTGGCGGCAATCCTCGCACTAATCGCCAATCCGGCGAGGCTGCGCATTCTCTGCCATCTGGCCAGAGAAGAGATGCAGGTCGGACGTCTCGCCGAAGCGGTCGGCCTCAGCCAGTCGGCCCTGTCGCAGCATCTTGCCAAGCTGCGCGCGGGAGGTGCCGTCGAAACACGGCGCGACCGACAGGCCATCCACTACCGTCTTGCCGACGGCGAGGTTCGCGCCATCATGGACAGCCTCTATGACATCTTCTGCAAGCCAGACGAAGGCGGAGAAACGGATTCACTATGACGTTCGTCGCGCTCGCCACAGAACTGCTCTTCGTTCTCGGTCTCGGCCTCATTCATCATATCGGTGTCCTGAAGATCATCCGGATCACGCCCCACGCGGGAGGTTGCGGGCACGCGGTCGTGCTGGTCACCTTCACCGGCCTCCTGCTTCTGTATTCGCTCGAGATCGTCGCGGCCGCCCTGGCATTGGCGGCGCCTCGGCAGGCAACATGACGAACTCGCCGTCGTAACCGCGCTCTTCGTCGTCGTTCCCGCCCGTCCCATAGGCCTGCGACTTGAAGCGATGAACCGCCTTCTGGCAGATATAGCGCTCTCCGGTGATCTCCGGGATCGGATCGCCGATGAGGTCGACCAGCGTGCCCGCGCCGAGGCCGGCCACATCGCCCCTGGCACGATGGCGGGGGGCCTGACCACGCTCCTGATCGAGCCGTCGCGCGACGACGCCGGAACCCTCTCCGCGGTCGAGATAGTCTCCCGGCCAGTCGAAGCTCTCCATCCGGATGTCGTCCTTGATGGTGGGGCTTGACCGATCGACCTCCTGGGCGGCGTGGGAACTTCACCCGCCTGCGAAAACGTCGCCCGACCCGGAAGCGGCGCTGCCGCCGCAATCGATCGCATCACCAATCCGCCCTATCGGCCTGCCGTTGACGAAAACCGTCGACGAGCCTTCCGCCAAGGCACGGGGATGGGGCGGCTGCGGACAAGGCGCGCAGGCATGCGGCGCGTAGCTATCACCCACTCTCATGACCGCGAGCTTGTTCACGAACACATCTGGACTGCCTCCCGTCGCATTCGACGGCGGGAAGTGGCATGCGTGGCCAGAGCCGGTGTCAGATTTGCGGTGGACTGGGGGCATTTATCCGGTGCCTCTCATATTTAGTATGCGCGCGATCATAGCCTGAAACTCTCTTTGCGTCGGCTGTGTCCACCGCATACTATGAGTGAAGCGGGGGCGCGTCATTACACGTCGAAGCTACGACCTAGGGCTCGCTGGACACCTGTGTATCAATGTCGCTCTTCCATCGTAGCGAACTGCCGCGCGAGAATTTCGGTGTTTGCCTTTCGCCAGTCGTTCACCTCGCGGCCGAGCGCGTCAATCGAGGCTTTTTCGTTCTTTGTAAGTATACCTTGGTATCGTGGCTCAATCAGTGCAGGAAGAGCATCGAAAATAACAACCGTCTTTCCGTCAATGTTTTTTAACCCAATATTCCAATAAGACCATACCGATGGATCTGCTTTTTGCCCTAACTGAGTTCTTAGGAAACCAAGATCAAAAGGACTTGCAGTAGCTTCTGATTTTATCGGCGTCACTGAAACCTTATGGCCAGCTTCCCCATCGGTTATGATGAGTTTCGCAAGATATTCCCGAAAGCGTCCGAAGCTCTCTTCCTTGATCGGATCGTGATAAATCAGAACTCCAGCAAACGCGATTCTAAGATCTGAGTCCGCATCGACAAAAATGAAAAACTTTCCGCATTTTTCATCGCTTTCAATAGAATTAACGCCAGCGTAGCCAGGCTCAATCAGTTCTAGGTTAACGTCATCACACACCTTCGAAATACGGCCTCGTTCGGAAATTTGGATTTGATCGGTCACCCTACCCTCTTCTGCCAAACTAGCCGTGCAAAGACACCAGAACGCTATTAGAATAAATAAAGATCTATTGCTTGCTTCAATCACGGTTGAAATGCCCCGCTTCAATACTACCCCCTCCGGAAAGACCGAGACCTGCCGCAATCTTAGCTTTGCCGGATGCTTTAAAATGACCGTTCTTGCGCTCAAGACCGCCTTCAGCTTTGCCGCCAACGCCAATGTTGCCGCCAGCCGCACCACCTAACACAACTCCATAGTCGTACTCATCAGTTGCAACAACTTCGCATAATTCTTTTGACCAATCCCAACTTCCCAGCCACGTATGATCGCAGGCGGAGTCCACCAACCTCGTCGGAATAACTGTTACTTTACCATTGGTCTCGATTTCCACGAGCGTTACTTCGGCCCCAAGCTCGCCTTTCAATGTCGCTTCGCCTTCCGCGAAATTAACCGTCGCTTCTCCGCCCGCCTTGGCTTCGGCCTTGACGACAGCGACATCAAGGCCTGCCTCTGCGGGAACAATACCGTCACCTTTTAATTTGTTTTTCCATGTCAAGAAGCTTGCATTGGCTGATGCACCCCCCTTCGCACCGTACATTGTCCTGCCATCCTCAGTGAAGCGACCCGCCCCACCAGATATATCAACATCCGCGCCGAAAGCACGGATGTGGTTTTGATAGGCACCTTCTTCATCTTTTTTTTCGGAAAGCTGCCAGCGCTTTTTGAGTGCCGAATAGCTCACCGCAGCTTCGCGCGATCTCTTCCGGGACGTCTCCGTCTGACCAGTAGCCAGATCTGCCTTGTTTGTAGCGGTTTGCTTGTCGCCGGCCTTGAATGAAAAAGCCTCATCCTTTTTGTCACTGCTATCCCCCTCGTCCGGGGGCAGAAGAAGAGCATTTGCCTCAAGGCCGCTCGCGTAATCGATGAGCGCGCGTATCTCTTTGCCCTCATCGCCGGTTGAGACAGGAGGAGAGTCACCCCAGAGTGGTCGCCATTGCTGGCTGGCCTCCTGAGCCCCCGCCGGTTTTTCCCACAGATTTTGCCGCGTGCTTGGAACACCCAGTAGTGCGACGTCGGAGCGATGTAGCGTTTTCAAATACGCCTCTTCGCGCATCGTTCGCATCTCTTCCGGCGGCAATGCTCCTCTGTCGCTCGGTTTCCGTTCTGGCAGGTTTGGAACGCCTATAGATCGAAGAAGGCCGCCGCCTGATGACTTCATCCCCGCGACCGGAGTTTTCGAAATCGGCAGAGAGAGAATGTCGTTCTGGTGACCGGACGATGACGAGTTGACGGAGGACATCAGAGTATCAATTCAAGTTAATCGTACCAGCTTCGAGCTTGATTGCTGTTCCCTTGATCGAGACTGTGCCGTCTTTCTTCATTCGAATTTCAGTCGTTTCGCCGACCTGAATCAACAGCTCTTCTCCAACTCTGATTTTTCGAACCTTTCCGATATCCTCATCGTAGCGGCCCCGAACGATAAGGCTTTTCTGACGTCCAACTGTCGTCTGCTGAACATTGCCGACCACTGTCGATTTAGCGACACCGACAATCTCCGACGAGCCGCCATGAACGATTTCCGACTTATTTTTTTCAATGAAAAGCTGGAAGTTTCCTTTCGCAAAGTTAAATGGATCCGGAATGTGAATCTTTTCCATCAAGCCCCCCATACTTTTAAAAAGATTATTTGTTCTCGATAAAAGATATTCCGATAATTTGTTTCGTCCGACCGCGATGGATAGATTTCCTGCGATGACCTCTTCATGGTCTCCACCAACCTGAATTGTCTTGTTGCGTCCAACAAATTCATGCTGGTCGCTTTCAATCCGACTAGAGCGATCATTCAAGACATGTGTGTTCATATCTTTTTGAGCATGGAAATAAATTTCCTCACTACCGCGCTCGTCTTCCATATAAATTTCGTTATGACCGGCACCTTGGTGCGTATCTGTTTTAAACACAGAGCGAGTTTTGTTTGCAGGCAACTCATACGGCGGCATATTCGCGCCGTTGTAGACGCAGCCGGTGACGATCGGCTTGTCGGGGTCGCCTTCGAGGTGCTCGACGATCACCTCCATGCCGATGCGCGGGATCACCATGCCGCCCCAGCCTTTGGACGCCCAATTCTGGCTGACCCGGCAGCGCATGGAATAGGCGCCTTTCAGGTCCCAGTGATAGCGCACGAGGATGCGGCCATATTCGTCGCAATCGATCTCGCCCTCGCCCACGACCTTGGCCGTCTGCGGGCCCTTGATGAACGGGCGCGGCGTGCGCCGCTCGGGCCGGAACGGCTCCTCGGCAGGTAAGAGTACGAACTCGCCGTCGTAACCGCGCTCTTCGTCGTCGCTCTCGCCCGTCCCATAGGCCTGCGACTTGAAGCGATGAACCGCCTTCAGGCAGATATAGCGCTCTCCGGTGATCTCCGGGATCGGATCGCCGATGAGGTCGACCAGCGTGCCCGCGCCGAGGCCGGCCACATCGCCCTTGGCACGATGGCGCGGGGCCTGACCACGCTCCTGATCAAGCCGTCGCGCGACGACGCCGGAACCCTCTCCGCGATCGAGATAGTCGCCCGGCCAGTAGAAGCTCTCCATCCGAATGTCGTCCTTGATGGTAGGGCTTGACCGATCGACCTCCTGGGCGGCGTGGGGCGTCTTGAAATTATATTCGGTGAGCCGAACCGCGCCGGTGGTGACGCGCGTGCCGCCATGCCATTCGCGAAAATGCTCTTCCTCGCCCACATGCCAGCGCTCCACCCCGAGATAGGGCCGCGCTTCGCCCGCGATCGCCTCGTGCGCATCCGCATGGTCGGTGAGGCGCAGGATATGGACACCGTCCTCATGGATATAGGACCAGCTGATGCCGAAGCGCTCCAACAGCCGCCGGCAGAAATCGGCATCGCTCTCGCCATATTGCACGGTGTATTCGAGAATCGGATAGTCTTCCGTGAGCTTCACTTCGAAATGCGGCGAGCCGACGTGATCGGCATAAGGCTGCAGCACCTCTTCGACGATCTGGACGACCGTCTTGTCGTGGAAGATCCGCTGATTGCGCCGGAGCGTGGCAAGGTGAAGCCACGGCCGCAGCACGAGATCGTAGCGGATGCCGTTCTCCGTGCGGCCAACCTGCGCAGCCTCGCAGACGATGCCGTCGAAATAGCGCGGCAGGAATTGGGTCTGCACTTCGACGGTCGCGTGGGTGCCAAGAAGCTCGTTGAGATCGATGCCGACATCCTGGGATAGGCCCTCGACACGCCATTCGAAATCGCCCGAAAGCTCTTCCTCGCCGTCCATCCGCAATAGCACGATCGCATCAGGGCCGAGCGCCGTGGTCAGCCGGCCTCGTCGTGCGGTCTGCGAAAGAAGTGCGACCATGAAACACCTTCGGATCGTTCGGTTTCGTCGTTCTAACGCAGGATCACATTGATCGCCAGAATGAAATATCGCTTATCGCAGATCGTCGGTCGCATCGAAAAAAAGCGGCTTGGACGTTGCAATCCCGCAAATCTTATCCCCATCCCATTCCACACCTCCATACTCCCGAAACCATTCGCCTAAAGGGCACGGGTGATCGCCGGGATCGCTTTCGGACGGATGGTGCGGGTCTGCGGCGTGGTCTCTTCCGGAGGGCTCGCGGCCCCGTTGGCTCTTCCTCCACTCTGAAACGCATGTGGATTGGCCCGCTTAATCTCTCTATCCGAGATTGCTGAACGCCAATTCTGGCACGAGGTGGGAGACCGCGATGACCAAACAGAGGAGGCAAGCGCAAGCACGAGAAGGCCCGCATTGCTTGGCAGGCCGATATAGCGTTGTTCAGATTGCCAAAGGTGCCCGAGGACACATCAGTATCGCCGAGAGATCGAACGGCGTCGGCATGGCGGACGGTCGCTCCCTGAATGAGGTGAGATCGGTCTTGGTCCGCACTTCCTGACGACGCCAACGCCGACGACCTTATCCCGGTTCGCGGGTTCGTCCGTATCATTTATGAATCTGTGAATGGCCAGGCGAAGTGCAAACTGCACATTAAGTCTCAATCGCGGCATATCATGAGACGTGAGGGGAGAAGGCATCGGCCGCGATTTCGAGCGACAGTCCTAAAAAACCGCTTCTCTACAACCTATGCGGGCGTTTTATAAAGCGCTTGCCCGCGTCGCCTCTATCCATTCGAGGGTCCGTGCTTCGGGGTCCGTGTTTCGCGTGATGTCCGTGACGACCGCCGCGATATCGGCTCCGTTCGCGAAGACCGACGGCAGACGTTCGACCGTCACACCGCCGATGGCAACAAGCGGAATGTCTCCGATCTTTGCACGCCAGATGTTGAGCTTTTCGGGCGTCTGCGGTGCCCACTTCATGGATTTGAGGATCGTCGGCCAGATCGGACCGAGCGCAACATAATCGGGATCGACGGCGAGCGCCGCCGAAAGTTCGGTCTCGTCGTGGGTCGACACGCCGAGCTTGAGACCCGCCTGCCGGATGGCTGCAACATCCGCCTCGGCAAGGTCCTCCTGCCCGAGATGGATGAAGTCGCAGCCTTCCTCGATCGCGAGTTCCCAATAGTCGTTGACGATCAGCTGGCATCCATGCGCCTCGCAGGTCACCCTGGAGCGCCGGATATGATCGCGCAGGACAGCGTCCGACTGGTCCTTCATACGCAGTTGCACCAGTCTGACGCCCAGCGGAACCAGCCGGTCAATCCAGTCTGCGCTGTCGACGATGAGATAGAATGGATCAAGGCGCATCAGGCAAAACTCGCAAGACCGAGAACGGGTGTCGATGGTTCGGCCATATCCCTCGGCTGAAGGGGATCGGCCTCGAAGGCAAGACGTCCCGCCTCGACCGAGAGACGGAACGCGCGAGCCATGGCGACCGGATCGCCCGCCAGCGCGACGGCCGAGGACAGCAGCACGCCGTCATAGCCAAGCTCCATCGCCTGAGCCGCATGGGAGGGGACGCCGATCCCCGCATCGACGAGAAGCGTCACCTCGGGGAACCGCGCCCGCATGGCACGAAGGCCGTAGACGTTATTGAGCCCCCGTGCCGTGCCGATGGGCGAGCCCCAGGGCATCAGCACCCGGCAGCCGGCTTCGACCAGACGATCGGCGGCGACCAGATCCTCCGTCGTATAGGCGAGAACCTGAAAGCCATCTTCGCTCAGGATGCGCGTCGCTTCCACGAGACCGAAGAGATCGGGCTGAAGCGTATCGGCATCGCCGATGACTTCGAGCTTGATCCAGTTCGTGCCAAAGACTTCGCGCGCCATCTGCGCCGTCGTCACCGCTTCGCGCACCGAATGACATCCTGCCGTGTTGGGAAGAACGCGCATTCCGGTTTCCCGAATCAGATCCCAGAACGCCTGCCCTGCCCGCTCGCTCGCAGATTCCCGCCGAAGCGAAACCGTGACGATCTCGGCGCCCGAGGCTATAATCGACCGCTTCAGGATTTCCGGCGAGGGATAGCGCGCCGTGCCGAGCATCAGCCGGCTGGAAAAGGTCTCTCCGTAGATGTCCATGCTGTCAGCCTCCCTTCATGGGAGCGATGATCTCGATGCGATCATCCTCCGAGATCGGGGTTTCGGCGCGCATCGGCGCGGGTACGAATTCGTTGTTGATTGCCGTTGCCACCACCGCATTTTCATAACCAAGCTCTTCGAGTGCCCGGTCGAGCGTTTCGGCATGGATCTCGACCGGTTCGCCGTTGAGAACAATTTTCATGCTGCGTTCTTCTTCCGATCAAAAGCACCGAAGATAATGTCCGCAGCCTTCCCAGCGCAGTCCGGCGCGAGCAGAAAGCCGTGGCGATGAAGGCCGTTGATCGAGACGATGCGGCCAGATCGCGTGACCCGAGGCAGGTTGTCAGGAAATGACGGCCGCAGTCCGGCACCCATCTCCTCGACTTCCGCCTCGGCGAAGGCCGGATGGATCGCATAGGCGGCGTTCATCAGCTCCACCGCCGAGCGCAGCGTCACGCCCCCCGTGGAGCCGCTTTCGATCATCGTGGCGCCGACCATGAAACGGCCAACCCCGCGCGGAACGACATAGACCGGCATGCGCGGGTGAAGCAGGCGAACAGGACGCGAGAGCGTGACTTCGCCCGTGCGCAGGATGAGCATCTCGCCGCGAACCGGGCGAAGTTCTCTGTTCTCGGATGCGATGCCGCGACAGTCGACGACCATATCGCTATCGATATCCGCCGGGTCGGCTTTGGAGCCGAAGCGGATCACCCCGCCAAGGTCTCGCAGACGCTCCAGAAGAGATTGAAGCGCCGCGCGCGGATTAAGAAAGGCCTCTTCCTCATAGTGAAGCCCCTTGCGGAACCGACCCGCAAGAACCGGCTCCAGCACTTCTATCTCTTCAGCAATCACCGATTTTCCATGATCGCCGATCCGGCGCGCGAAGCGGGCCAACTCGCCCGCATCACGAGCGGGCGCAACGACCAGAGTGCCGGTCCGCCGGACATCCGGCACACGCTCGGACCACCAGTCGGTTGCGGCAAGGCCCGGCTCCAAGATGGCGCGGTCGGCACTCTCCGTCTCGCACCAAGGCGCAAGCATGCCGCCCGCAAGCCAGGACGCAGCCTGCGCCCCGAGACCCTCGGCCTGTTCATGGAGGGTCACCGAGGCGCCTCTTTCGGCAAGGGTCACGGCGGCGGTGAGCCCCGCGACGCCGGCTCCGATGACAGAGATCTGCATGAGTCTACTCCGCAGGTTCCGCGTTGGCCGCCACTTCGTCAGCCGGCATATAAAGGTCGCCGCCCGCGCGATATTTCTGCGCCATCTTCTCCATCCCCTCCTTCTGGGCCTCGGAGCGGATGTCGTGGGAAATTCGCATGGAGCAGAATTTAGGGCCGCACATGGAGCAGAAATGCGCCGTCTTGTGCGCTTCCTTCGGCAGCGTCTCGTCGTGATAGAGCCGCGCCGTATCCGGATCGAGCGACAGGTTGAACTGGTCTTCCCAGCGGAACTCGAAACGGGCCCGCGAGAGCGCGTCGTCTCGCACCTGCGCAGCCGGATGGCCTTTCGCAAGATCCGAGGCATGGGCCGCGATCTTGTAGGTGATGACGCCGGTCTTCACGTCATCGCGGTCGGGCAGGCCGAGATGCTCCTTCGGCGTGACGTAGCAGAGCATCGCCGTACCGAACCAGCCGATCATCGCCGCGCCGATGCCCGATGTAATGTGGTCGTAGCCCGGCGCGATATCCGTGACGAGGGGCCCAAGCGTGTAGAACGGCGCATCGCCGCACAGCTTCTGCTGCTTCTCGACGTTCACCTTGATCTTGTGCATCGGCACATGGCCGGGTCCCTCGATCATCACCTGGCATTCTTTTGCTCTCGCGATCTTGGTCAGTTCGCCAAGGGTTTCGAGTTCCGCGAACTGGGCGCGATCGTTGGCGTCCGCAATGGAGCCGGGGCGCAATCCATCCCCGAGCGAGAACGAGACGTCGTAGGCCCGGCAAATATCGCAGATCTCGTCGAAATGTTCGTAGAGGAACGATTCGCGGTGATGATGCAGGCACCACTTCGCCATGATCGAGCCACCGCGCGAGACGATGCCCGTGACGCGGTCGACGGTGAGCGGAATATGGTGCAGCCGCACACCCGCATGGATGGTGAAGTAGTCGACGCCCTGCTCTGCCTGTTCTATCAGCGTGTCGCGATAAACCTCCCAGGTGAGATTTTCGGCAATGCCCTCAACCTTTTCCAGAGCCTGATAGATCGGCACGGTTCCGATCGGGACAGGCGCATTGCGGATGATCCAGTCGCGGATGTTGTGGATGTTCCGGCCCGTCGACAGGTCCATCACGGTGTCGGCGCCCCAGCGGATCGCCCACACCATCTTCTCCACCTCTTCGGCCATCGAGGAGGTGACGGCCGAGTTGCCGATATTGGCATTGATCTTGGTGAGGAAGTTCCGGCCGATCGCCATCGGCTCCAGTTCCGGATGGTTGATGTTCGCCGGAATGATCGCCCGACCGGACGCAACTTCCTCCCTCACCCACTCGGCGGTGATGAAATCCGGGATCTCAGCCTCGAACGGCTCACCATCGCGTTCGAGTGCCTCTTTCATCGAGGCCCGTCCAAGGTTTTCGCGGATCGCAACGAATTCCATCTCAGGCGTCACGATGCCGGCGCGGGCATAGGCGAGCTGGGTGACCGTCTTGCCGTCCTTTGCTCGCAGCGGTTTGTGGGCAATCGGAAAAGCCGGGGTTATCTTGTCTTCGGGCAGATTGCCGTTGTCTTCCGGCTTTAACGCCCTGCCCTCGTATTCCTCCACATCGCCGCGCGCTTTCGCCCAGTTGGTGCGATTGCGCGGCAAGCCCTTGGCGATGTCGATCTCGACATCGGGATCGGTATAGGGGCCGGAGGAATCATAGACCGTGACGGGCGGCTCGCCGGCTGTCGGATGAACGGAAATCTCGCGAAGCGGAACGGCGATCTCGGGATAGGCGGTGCCGGCCAGATAGATCTTTCGCGATGCCTGAAGCGGGCCCGCGGTCACGGTCGGTGTAATGGCATTCATCAATTGGCTCTCCTTCGTCGAAGCGTTGGAGATCCAGTGCTGTCATCGGTGATCGAAAAGCTGCCGGGACGTGCCTCGGTTTTCGAGACATGGATATGGACCCGCGGCTGTCTTCCATCCCTACGCCAGTACGAACTGGATCAGGTTCTACGGGTCGCCGCGCTCATCAATAGCGGCCTCTCAGTTCCTTGATCGGAACTCCCCTTGGACGTTTCGAGAGATATCAGCAGGTTGGCCTGGTTTCAAGCGCGCGAAATCAGGCAGTGAGCAAACCGGCATCACATTCAGGTGGCCCGCTCGTCCTTGGGCGAACCCATGACCACGTAGGAGGTGATGCTGTTCACATTGGCCTGTGTACCCAAGATTTCCGTGTGGAAGCGCTTGTAGCTCGCAAGGTCTGCGCTCTCGACGCGAAGCAGATATTCAAATGCACCGGCAACGTTGTGGCACTCCACGACATCCCGGGCTCCGGCCATGGCCCGTTCGAATCCCTCTTGTGCGGCTTTCGTATGAAGAGACAGCCCGACCGTGACATAGGCAACGAAGCCGCGCCCCATGCGCTCCGGATCGAGAACCGCGCGATAGCCCCGGATCACGCCCTGGCGCTCGAGCTCCTGCACCCGCCGCAGGCATGCCGAGGGTGAGAGGCCGACACGCTGGGCAAGATGCACGTTGCTCAGCCGGCCATCCCGTCCAAGCTCGCGCAATATTCGTTCGCTTGTGGCGTCAAGAGCCGACATTGATTGCACTCTTCGGCAGAGAGCGACCTATTATGGCGCCCAATTGCAGGTTCACGGAGCTAGAATTGCGCATCACCTTGCGAGGAGGCAAGCCGAAGATGATGACCATTTCAGTCCTTTTGGCCCTTCTCGGCTTCACGTTCGTCGCAACGGTCACGCCGGGACCGAACAATCTCATGCTGATGGCTTCAGGCGCGAATTTCGGTTTTCAGCGGACGTTGCCGCATATGATGGGTATCCTCATCGGGTTTTCGGCGATGATCTTTCTTGTCGGAATGGGGCTCATGGCGCTGTTCGATGCTGTGCCTGTCCTCCATACAGTGCTGAAGGTCGCTTCGGTCGCCTATCTTCTGTGGCTCGCCTGGAAGGTCGCCACCGCACCGCCACCGCAGAAGGCGGATGTCGAGGGTCGCCCTTTGACCTTTCTGCAGGCTGCGGCCTTTCAATGGGTCAATCCCAAAGCATGGGCCATGGGTCTGTCTGCCATCACCCTTTATGCGCCGGACCGCTCGCTTCTCTCGGTCGCGATCGTGACGGCGGCCTTCGCCATCGTCTGTTTTCCCGCGATCTCTTTATGGACATGGGTTGGCACGGTGGTCCGGCGGTGGCTGTCCAACGCGCGGCGATTGCGCGTGTTCAACGTGACGATGGCACTCTTTCTCGTCGCATCGCTCTATCCGGTGCTCGGCATCGGCGCGTGACCGGTCAACTGACGAACGCAGTGCTCAGGACGATTGACGGCCTTGCGGTATTCGGGAACTTCGAACGGGGAACCGAGCGGTTGGAGGGTCGCTTTCGCTCAGGCGTTCGCTTACAAGACCGTCGCTGACGGGATGAAACGGAAAGCCGATGTCGAAATACGTTCTGGAAGATTTTACCGATGGCCGGGTCTTCGACCTCGACCCCTATGAGGTGACGAAAGAGGAAATCATCGAATTCGCGAGCGAGTGGGACCCGCAGCCGTTCCATCTCGATGAAGAGGCCGGAAAGGCTTCGATGCTGGGTGGCCTCTCCTCTTCGGGCTGGCACCTTTGCGGAATGATGATGCGCATGATCTGCGACAGCTATCTGCTCGATTCCACCTCTCAGGGCTCCGGCGGTGTGGACTATATCGACTGGAAGACGCCGATCCGTCCGGGTGACACGCTGACCGGCACCTCCACGGTGCTTTCATCACGCCCATCGTCCAAGAAACCGCATCTCGGTCTCGTCACGATCAGGACGGAAGTCTCGAACCAGCGCGGAGAACAGGCCGCAGTCTGCGAACATGTGCTCCTGTGCCTTACGCGCAAGGGCTACGAAGAGGGAGCGGCAGCATGAGCTTCTGGGATACGATCGAAGAAGGTGCCAGCTACGAGCTCGGAAGCCATCACTTCTCGGCCCGCGAAATTCTGGATTTCGCGTCGAAATACGATCCGCAGCGATTTCACCTCGACCCCGACCTTGCGAAGAAAACCTTGTTCGGCGGGCATTGCGCCTCGGGCTGGCATACGACCGCCGCCTACATGAAGCTGAACGTCGCATGGCGCAAAGAAATGCTGACGGCCTGGCTTGCGGATGGCAACCCGATGCCGAATTTCGGCCCTTCGCCCGGCGTCAAGAACATCCGCTGGACGCGTCCCGTCTACGCCGGAGACACGATTGCCTATCTGCACCGGATCACCGAAAAACGCGTATCCAAGTCCAAGCCCGGCTGGGGCATCATCGCCTTCGGTGTCGAGGCGACGAACCAGGATGGCGTCTCCGTCATGACCTTCGATGGGGCAGCTTTCATCGCGACCAGCGAGTGATTCTTAGCGCCTGATCTTCGCTGGCCATCGAATCGGGAACCGCCCGCCGCTTTTCGGTCCGATGGGTCAGCGGCGCAGGAGCAAGCGCTCCTCGCGCCGTGCCTGCCAGCCGGCACGCTGGAGTTCCGGCACGTCGTCTTCCGTTTCCGGATAGCCGATGCACAGATAGGCAATGAGGCGCCAATCGGCCGGGACGTCGAGCGCCTCGGTCACGGCATCCGGCTCCATAATAGAAACCCAGCCGACCCCAATGCCATGCGCTCGCGCGGCGATCGCAAAGAGGGCGACGGCACCGGCCACGGAATAGTCCGGCGTCTCACGCATCGTCTGCCGACCAAGGCCGTGGCCCTGTTCCGGCTCGCGGTCGCAGAACACCGCCAAATGGATCGGCGCTTCCTCAAGCCCCTGGAGCTTCAGCCGCGCATAAAGAGCCACCCTATCCGCTTCGGTCGCGTCAAGAGCCGCCGCATTGCACCGCGCGAAGCTTTCGCGAACGCAAGCGCGCGCCTTCTCGCTCTCTACAAGAACGAGCCGCCAGGGCTGGCTGTTTCCGACCGAAGGCGCGAGATCGAAGGCACGAAGCGCGGCGTCGAAAGCATCCTCGTCCACCCGTTCGCTTCGGAAGCGCCGCACGTCTCGGCGCCAGACGAGGAGCTGTTCGAGCCTTTCGCGGAATGCGTCGTCGAATTCGGGCGGCTGGTCAGGCACCCCTTTGCTCAGTCGCCTTCGAATTCGCAGAGACAGCGCACGTCGACGCCCATCTCACGCAGCTTCTTCGATCCACCAAGATCCGGAAGATCGACGAGGAAGCACGCGCCGACGATTTCTGCACCAAGATCGCGAAGAAGTTTGACGCCGCCGACCGCCGTGCCGCCGGTCGCGATCAGATCGTCCGTCAGGAGAATACGCTCGCCCAGACGAATCGCATCGCGATGGAGTTCCATCTCGTCCTGTCCGTATTCCAGCTCGTAGGTGACCGAGATCGTTTCGCGCGGCAGCTTGCCTTTCTTGCGAATCGGAATGAAACCTGCAGTGAGCTGATGGGCAAGAGCCCCACCCAGAATGAACCCACGTGCCTCGATACCGACGACGTGACGGATCCGGCTGTCGGCATAGGGCGCGACGAGAGCGTCGACGGAGGCCCGAAACGCAGCCGGGTCGCTCAGCAGCGTGGTGATGTCGCGGAACTGGATTCCCGGTTTCGGATAGTCCGGGATCGTTCGGATCGCGGCTTTGAAGTCAATCACGCATCGGCCTCCGTCATGCGTTGTTCGCCAACGCGGTCTGTTTGCAAACGAGCATCGATCAGTCTTGCTGGCCGATGGTCTGTATCACCTCAAAACCCTCAAATTCCGGATGCCCCTGATAAAGCGGCTTGGTCGAGCCCGCACCACCATGGGACTTTCGGAAGGCTTCCGACTTCGTCCAGGCTTCGAAGGAGGAATAGTCCTTCCACACCGTATGAGACGAGTAGAGCTGATGGTCCTCACGCTTCGGCCCGCGAAGCATATGAAACTCAACGAAACCCGGAACGGACTGAAGCTGCGATTCCCGGTTGAGCCAGAGCTCCTCGAAGTCCTTTTCCGCGTTCGGCAGCACCTTGAAGCGATTCATCGCAATATACATCGGCAGGTCTCTCCCATTCTGGCGTGATAGTCTGTTCCAAATAAAAAGGGAGCCGAAGCCCCCTTTTCAAATTGCGTAGGATGATCCGATCATCGATCAGTGCGGCGTGCCTGCCCAGACACGGCGTTTCACGAGGAACATCAATACCGCGAACACGATGAGGAAGATCATCGTGACGAAACCGGTCGCCTTGCGTTCGGCAAGGTGCGGCTCGGCAGCCCACATCAGGAACGCACTCACGTCACGTGAATATTGCTCGACGGTCTGCGGCGCGCCATCGGGGTATTCGACCTGATCTTCATAGATCGGCTGGGGCATTGCCAGTGCCGGCCCCGAGATGAAGTACGGGTTGTAGTAGGTCCCGCTCATGATGTTGAGATCTGCCGGCGGCTCTTGATCGTAGCCGGTCAGAAGCGCGTGGATATAGTCCGGCCCCGCTTCACTGTACTGCGTGAAGATATCGAAAATGAAGGTCGGAAAACCACGTTCGACAGCGCGCGCCTTGGCAATCAACGAAAGATCGGGCGGAGCGGCACCGTTGTTCGCGGCGGCCGCAGCCTGCGGGTTGGGATACGGCGCCGGGAAGTAGTCCGAACCCGTCGCGGGACGTTCGAACATGTCGCCCAGATCGTCCGGTCCGTCCTCCACAGTGAATTCGGCGGCGAGCGTCGAGACCTGCTCCGCGCTATAGCCAAGGGCTTCGAGATTGCGGAACGCCACGAAGTTCATCGAATGGCAGGCCGCGCAGACCTCGCGATACACCTTGTAGCCGCGTTGGAGCTGGCCGAGATCCCAGTTGCCGAACGGACCCGCAAACGACCAGTTCATCTCTTCCGGTCGCTTCAGGGGGTAGTGCGGCGTTTCCGCATGGCCCTCTTCTGCTTCCTCGGCCGGTGCGTCGGCATTTTCAGCCGCCGCCTGCTGTTCCTCGGCAGAGTTCTCGTTCGGCCCCTGGCCGTCCTGCGCAAAGGATGCGAGCGGCGCGAACGTGATGCCGGCTGCGAGAATAACGGATAGCGTCTTTTTCATCAGTCTTTTCTCCGAAGCTTTCCGTCAGCCTTTGGTTTCCGGCGAAGCCGTCGCGCCGGCAGGCGATCCAGCTCCACCCTCGCTCTTTTGTTTGCCGAGCACCGCTTCGGTAATCGAATTCGGCAACTTCTTAGGCGTCTCGATCAAGCCGAGGACCGGCAGGATGATGAGGAAGTGCGCGAAGTAGTAGATGGTCCCGACCAGCGAAAGCCAGGTGTAAGGCGCTTCCGCAGGCTTGGCGCCGAGCCAGCCGAGCAAGAGGGCATTGGCGACGAAGATCCAGAAGAAGATCTTGTAGATCGGACGGAACGCCGTCGACTTCACGCGGCTGGTGTCGAGCCAGGGCAGGAAGAAGAGGACGATGATCGAACCGAACATCACCAGAACGCCGCCGAGCTTGGAGTCGATCGGACCGATATTGAAGGTAATCGCACGCAGCATCGCGTAGAACGGCAGGAAGTACCATTCCGGAACGATATGCGACGGCGTCTTCAGAGGGTTCGCCTCGATATAGTTATCGGGATGTCCGAGGAAATTCGGCAGGTAGAAGACGAAATACGCAAACACCGCGAGAAACACCACCATGGCCAGACCGTCCTTGACGGTCGCATGGGGCGTGAACGGGACTGTGTCCTTCGACGACTTCACTTCGACGCCGGTGGGGTTTGTCTGCCCGGTGACGTGGAGCGCCCAGACGTGGAGAACAACCACGCCGGCAATCATGAACGGCAGCAGGTAGTGCAGCGAGAAGAACCGGTTCAGGGTCGGATTTTCAACCGAGAAGCCGCCAAGAAGAAGCGTCTGGATCGGCTCGCCGATCAATGGGAACGCCGTGAAGAAGCCGGTGATGACGGTCGCACCCCAGAATGACATCTGACCCCAGGGCAGCACGTAGCCCATGAAGGCGGTTGCCATCATCAGAAGGAAGATCACGACACCGAGGATCCACAACACCTCTCGCGGGGCCTTGTAGGAACCGTAGTAAAGACCGCGAGCGATGTGCAGGTAGACCGCGACGAAGAAGAACGACGCGCCGTTGGCGTGCATGTAGCGCAACAGCCAACCCCAGTTGACGTCGCGCATGATCTTCTCGACCGATTCGAAGGCGAGAGACGACGCGGCGGCATAATGCATCGCGAGCACGATCCCGGTCAGGATCTGGATGGCGAGGAAGATCGCGAGGATTCCGCCGAACGTATAGGCGTAATTCAGATTACGCGGGACCGGATATGCCACGAACGAATCGTACATCATCCGAGGAAGCGGCAAACGGGCGTCGAGCCAGCGCATGATGCCGTTCGACGGGACGTAGGATGAATGACCACTCATTTCTTGCGCTTTTCCTTGCGTTCCGATCAGCCGATGGTGATGGTCGTGTCGTCTGAGAAAGAGAATGGCGGAATCGCCATGTTCTGGGGCGCCGGGCCGCTGCGGATACGGCCTGCCGTATCGTAGTGCGAACCGTGGCATGGACAGAAATAGCCGTCATAATTGCCTGACTGCCCAAGCGGAATGCAGCCGAGATGGGTGCACACGCCGACCATCACGAGCCAGGCTTCCTTGTCCAAAGCCGCGCGATTCTCGTCTGTAGCGGGAGCGTCGCCTGGAAGGTTCGCGTTACGCGCTATCGGATCCTTGAGCTCGGAAAGGGCCGTCGCTTTCGCTTCCTCGACTTCCTGAGCCGTGCGCTGACGGATGAAGATGGGCTTTCCGCGCCATTTTGCCGTAATCGACTGGCCTTCGGCGACCTGGCTGACATCGACGTTGATCGAAGCCAGGGCGAGCGTCGCCGCATCTGGATTCATTTGATCGATGAAGGGCCACACGACGGCAGCAGCGCCAACAGCGCCAACAGCGCCCGTTGCAATGTAGAGAAAGTCGCGGCGGTTTGGTTCGGCGCTCTCGTTTACGCTCACGGCGTGGCCTTTCCTGTCACTTTTCTACCCGGATGGAACGGGTTTCTGCGGAATTTTCACGATTGCGGCAAGAGGACGAACTGTCGCCAGCAGTCGCACTTGGCCCGACGAACCGATATCTTTGGAGGGCTTCTAAGCCAATCGAGCCCGGAATGTCCAGTTCGACAAACGGCGCAGAGGCGGTGAAATCCATGACTTCACCGCCGCTTTCCGCAGCGTGGTGATGCAGATTTGTCGCACGGCGAACATCGCAAGTCCGGGAGAATTATTTCCGCAACACTTGAGGGCACCAGCGCGTCCGGCGAACGTGGGTTTTCCTCTTCTCTGCCGGTCCTGCCTGATCTCGAAGCGACGATCGTCACATTTGTACGTTCGAAAGGAGAGACTGCCTTATTGTGAGCACGTCGGCGGCGGCCTTCCTCTGAGCGGCGTCCGGTTCTGAGCGTGGCTTTTCGCACCGAAAGGCAGGTGCGTGTCGTAATGCCGCTCTGCTCCTGATCGTGCCAGACCAGCCCCTTAGAGAAACGCTCTCATCAGGGCGACGAACCCCGCCCCGATCGCAACGACTGCGATCAGCGGAACGCGCAGCGCGAGAACTCCGCACAGGCCAAGCGCAATTCTCTCGGGCCAGTCGCCGCTGATCATGACGGGAGCGAAGATCGTGGTGAGGACAGCGGCAGGCACCGCGTCGAGAGCCGCTTCGAGACGCGGCGGCAGCGTGCCGATCACCTTGATCAGCAGGTGCCCTCCGATTCGGGTCAGATAGGTAAGAAGCCCCGCAAGGAGGATGATTAGCCAGATCTCGCTCACGGCGCTTTCTCCGCGCCCGGCTCACTCTCCTCAGGGGCGGCGTCTGACCGTTTTCTCACGGGCATCAGCGCAGCAAGTCCAACGCCGCTCAGCGCGCCCAGCGTCACATGCCATGGAGGTCCGAGCAGTGCATAGATGACGATCGAGGCCACCGCGCTCGCGCTCGCCACCGCCCAGAAGTTGCTACGATGGCGAAAGGTCATGACCAGAGCGAGAAAGTAGGCCGGCAAGACGAAATCGATTCCATAGACGGCCGGATCTTCGATGAACGAGCCGAAAATCGCACCGAGCCCGGAAGCCATGAGCCAGAAGAGATAGAGCAGCAGCGCGTAGACGAAATAATAGCGTTCGCTCAGTTCCCCGCGTGCAGCTTTCGCCTCGGCGGCGCCAAATGTCGGGTCGACGAGAAGGAAGAAGGCAAGCGCCTTGGCAGGCTTCGAAAAATGCCGGAAATGACGCCCCACGGAGGCCGAATACAGAATATGCCGAAAGTTCAGGGCAAAGACGGTGAGCAGCACCGACCAGACAGGCGCTCCGATCCCAACGAGCTGCAAGGCAGCCAACTGAGAGGCGCCGGCATAGACCGAGGCGGAAAAGCCCAGGGTCTCGAGGAGGGTCAGCCCCTCGCCTGCCGCGACGGTGCCATAGACCATGCCGAACGGCATGACCGCCGCTATAATTGGCAGGACATCTCGAAGAGCCGACGAGGCGGGCAAGTTGCCCTTGGTGACGGAAGCCATGATGGATCTCGATTACCCAAGGCGGCGACGCGCTCAGGGCGCTTCAGCAATCACGTCGCGGGAGAAGGCCGCGAGGGCGATGGTCCACTGGCCAAAAATATAATCAAGCTGCTCGCGCACGAAGCCGCCCTCTGCCGGCAGGTTCATTTCGATGACAGGCAGATTCTCTTCGGTCAGATAGGCCTTGTTGAATGGCGCCGATCGATTCCAGATGTTGAGCGCACCGATCGAGACGGTCGGCACGTCCCAGATCGCATAGAAATTCAGAGCGCCGCAGTTCTTGCCGTCCTGGCATTCGAGGAAAAACAGCTGATACGCCGTTCCGTTGATATTCCCGATGATCGCCGGGTCACCGTTGTCCAAAGCGACGACGCGCGCCTCTCCATAGCCTTCGGCCAGCTCTTGTATCGCATCAACTTCATCGGCTGAGACGACAACGGGCACCGGCGGCTTGTCATCGCCCGTCTCGCCAACTGCCTGCGCCATCGGCGCGCCGAGGCTCAGGAAAAAAGTCGAGAGAACAAGGAATTGGCTGAATGGTGACATAACGCGCCTCTCACAGGTGTTATGGCTATTTGTCAAACGACCGCTGCCACACGCAAGCTGCGAAATGCCGGTTACGGGGATGTGAAGATTGGAGGCCGAACCGCCCCCATGGCTCGGGCTACGCGCGCACGGCCAGAGCCCACCGGACCCGCCACCGGCACGTCTGAGAATCTCTGACCGGACAACGTGGCAAGGCTTCGCAAAGCGCAACGGCCATATGTTGAGCACAAGATCGCCACACATCGAAGAGCGGCTTTCTGTTACCCACGTGTTTGGATCTGACATTGAATAAAGTGGTGCCCGAGGGCGGATTCGAACCACCGACACAGCGATTTTCAGTCGCTTGCTCTACCAACTGAGCTACTCGGGCATCTCGCGAAGAAGGCCTGCAGGTCTCGAAAAACCTGACTGAAAGCCTTGCGAATGCCGGCCTTATAGAGAAGGGAATTTGCCCTGTCCAGCACTTGTCGCAGAGCTTTTTTGCATAATGAGGTTCGCCCTCACGCGACGGGGCGAATGGGGCCAACATACGGTGCGGGAAAGCCTTCAGGCTTCATGTTTCCGACATCTAAAACGTCAAAGAGCGAGCGCGATCCGCACGTCGGTGCATCTTCCAACTGGAGGCTGCCGTAGCTCTTTGCGAAGCGTGGCAAAAACGCCGCGTCACCCGAAACAGGTGAGGACCCCCATGAAAATTTTACTGAAGACCGCTCTGATCGCCACCTCTCTCGCGCTTGCTTCCGCGCCAGCTGCGTTCGCACAGAACCCGACGGTCGGCGGAGCGGCGATGCCCTCGAATCAGAACATCGTCCAGAACGCGTCCAACTCGCCGATCCACAAAACGCTGGTCGCTGCGGTGAAGCAGGCGGGTCTCGTCGACACGCTCGCGTCTCCGGGACCGTTCACGGTCTTCGCCCCGACAGACACCGCGTTCAAGAAGGTGCCGGCAAGCACGGTCTCCATGTTGATGGACCCGGCAAACAAGGCCCAGCTCACCAAGGTCCTGACGGCGCATGTCGTCGCGGGTGACCTGTCAGCGGGCCAGATCCTGGCGCGCGCCAAGGCCAATGGCGGAAAATATGCCATGAAGACCGTCTCCGGCGACACCATCACGGCGATGCCGGAAGGTCAGGGTCTCGCGATTGTGGATGAAAATGGCGGCAAGGCGATCATCACGATCGCGGATGTCGATCAGTCGAACGGCGTGATCCACGTCATCAACAACGTGCTCGTTCCAAAGTGACGGCGAATCTCTTGCGCGCTATCTGAATGATTGGGCCCGGAAGATGTTTGCTTCCGGGCCATTTTATTGGCTCAAAGCCGGCCAAAATTGTTCGCCAGAGCGGGTCCTGCAACGCAATCGCCAAATTCTCGAAATCCTGCCCGTCGATCTGAGGCGTGACCGCGCGGAGAGCCGCTCGGCTCGACCCGCGCGCGCGGTCAAGACATGTCCTCAAATGTCGAGATTCGCCACCGTCAGCGCATTGTCCTGGATGAACTCGCGGCGCGGGGCGACTTCGTCGCCCATGAGCTGAGCGAACAGGTTGTCGGCATCCGTTGCGTCCTGAACCTTCACGCGAACAAGGGTGCGCGCATCGGGATCGAGCGTCGTTTCCCAAAGCTGATCGGAGTTCATCTCGCCAAGGCCTTTGTAGCGTTGGGTCGTGATGCCTTTGCGTCCAACTTCGAAAACGGTGATGAGAAGCTGCAGCGGGCCGGCGATGTCGCGAACCGTATCCTTGCGGGCAAGTGTCGGAACACCGTTGTCGTAGACATCCCTGAGGCGCGGCGCATAGCGCATGAGCGCCAGGGCATCGCCGGACTGGAGCAGGGCCGCGTCGAGGTTCTGCACTTCGGTGACGCCGCGAACGGTGCGCTTGAAGCGATAGCCTCCGTCGATCGCCTCCCCCGTCCAGCCGCGCTCGGTTTCCTCTGCGATGAGATCGAGGCGCTCGGCAATCCGCTGCGCGGTTGCTGGACCATCCTGCGGATGATCGGCGACTTCGGGTGCAAGAGCCCCAAGGATCGCAGCCTGCTCCACCACCGAGCGGTCGTAGCGCGAATGGAGACCGCTCAAAATGCTGCGGATGGCGAGCGCGTCGTCGACTACCACACGCAGGTCGCGCCCCGTTCTCACCTCGCCCGAGGGAAGCGTCAGCGAAGCGTCGTAAAGGCCGCCCTCGATAAGATAATTCTCGAGCGCCTTCTCATCTTTCAGGTACTGGCTCTGTTTACCGCGCGTCACCTTGTAGAGGGGCGGCTGCGCGATGAAGATATGGCCACGCTCGATGAGTTCGGGCATCTGCCTAAAGAAGAATGTCAGCAGCAGCGTACGGATATGGGCGCCGTCGACGTCGGCATCCGTCATGATGATGATCTTGTGGTAGCGCAGCTTGTCGGCGTTGAATTCATCCTTGCCGATCGAGGTGCCCAGCGCCGTGATGAGCGTCCCGATCTGATCGGAGCCCAGCATGCGGTCGAAGCGTGCCCGCTCGACGTTGAGGATCTTGCCGCGCAGGGGCAGGATCGCCTGGTTCTGGCGCGAACGCCCACCCTTCGCCGATCCACCAGCCGAGTCACCCTCGACGATGAAGATTTCGGACTTCGCCGGATCGCGTTCCTGACAGTCGGCGAGCTTGCCCGGCAGGGACGTGATGTCGAGGGCACCCTTGCGGCGGGTCAGCTCGCGGGCGCGCCGCGCCGCATCGCGAGCAGCGGCAGCTTCCGTCACCTTGGAGATGATGATTTTCGCTTCCTGCGGGTTCTCCTCGAACCACTCGGAAAGACCCTGATTGACGAGGTTTTCCACGACGGGCCGGACTTCGGACGAGACCAGCTTGTCCTTGGTCTGGGAGGAAAACTTCGGGTCGGGCACCTTCACCGAGAGGATGCAGGACAAACCTTCGCGGCAATCGTCGCCAGTCAGCGTGACCTTCTCTTTCTTGAGATGGCCGGACGCCTCCGCATAGCCGGTAACCTGCCGTGTCAGCGCACCGCGGAAGCCAGCGAGGTGGGTGCCGCCGTCGCGCTGCGGGATGTTGTTGGTGAAGCAGAGGACGTTCTCGTTATAGGCGTCGTTCCACCACATGGCGACTTCGACGGTGATGCCGTCTTTCTCGCCGTTCAGAACGATCGGTGCAGAGATGACCGGCTTCTTGGCGCGGTCGACATAGCGCACAAAGGCCTCGAGCCCGCCCTCGTAGAAGAGTTCGATCTTTCTTTCGTCCGCAGGTCTCTTGTCAGTCAGGATGATGCGGACACCGGAATTGAGAAAGGCGAGCTCGCGCAGCCTGTGCTCCAGCGTCGCATAGTCGAAGCTGGTGACCCCCCGAAACGTGTCGTGGGAGGGCATGAAGGTAATTTCGGTGCCGGTCGCATCACCTGCATCGCCGACGATGGCGAGCGGGCCGTCCGCGACGCCATGCGTGAAGGCCATCTCGAAGACGCTGCCTTTCTGCTTGATCCGAAGTTTCAGCCAGACCGAAAGAGCGTTGACGACGGAAACACCCACGCCGTGGAGACCGCCGGAAACCTTGTAGGAATTCTGGTCGAACTTACCGCCCGCGTGCAGCTGGGTCATGATGACCTCGGCTGCTGATACCCCCTCGCCCGTGTGAATGCCCGTCGGGATGCCGCGCCCATTGTCAGACACCGAGCAGGAGCCATCGGCGTTCAGGGTCACCGTCACGTAGTCGGCGTGGCCGGCGAGCGCTTCGTCGATCGCGTTGTCGACCACTTCGTAGACCATATGATGCAGGCCAGAGCCGTCGTCGGTATCGCCGATATACATGCCGGGGCGCTTGCGCACGGCATCGAGGCCTTTGAGCACCTTGATGGAGTCAGCACCGTATTCGGCCGAGAGACCGGCGGACAGATCGTTGGCAGCGGACATGGTTTTCCTTGCATGCTTCTGAAGGGCGCGCGTGAAGCGCCACCCGCGACGACGAATCGCCGCGATAGACCTTCAGTATATAAAGATTAAGGGCATGGTATGAAAGCCGCCTGGCCACAGGGCCTCAAGCCTTGCACCACTCCGTGAAATCGATGCCGTGGCTTCCAGAATCCAGGACGTGAAAAACAGCCTTTCCGATCGCCGGTCCGCGTTTCGGTTTGCGGGTCGCGGAGCCGGACAAATCGGCGGGTTCCGATTCGATGAGAATCTCTACGGTGATGTTGGCGCGGCCTGCCACGAAAGGTAGCGCTTTTGAGTCTACGGCCCTATTCAAACAAGTGCTTGCGTCGATTTGAGCCAGCGCCACGCCGCGGCCGAGCGGTCGACGTCCGGTCGCAGGATGCCCATGTTGAGTGCACAATCTGCATTATAACAGATGGGCGAACTTCTCGATGAGTCATTCCACGGCAAGACTGGACGCTGTCAGGCTTTCCACCGGGCAGTCATTGCCCTTTCGTGCGCCAGCGCCGGTTCCCCATTCTGAGCCGCTCGGATTTTTCGGCTTTCTGAAGACCGCCTCTCGCAATCCGATCGAGATCTGGGGCACGCGTGCCTTCAAGGAGCCGTTCATCGAAGGCAAATGGCTCGGCGTCCCCAATATCGTGGTCAACGATCCAAAGGCGGTTCGTCACCTGCTCGTCGAAAATGCCAAGAACTATGTGATGCAGCCGCTGCGCCAGCGCCTCCTGCGCCCGCTTCTGCGCGACGGCCTCCTGACCGCCGAAGGCCAACTCTGGCGGCGAACGCGAAAAGCGATCGCGCCGATCTTCACGCCGCGCCACATCGCGGGCTTCACCGAGCCGATGGCGACCCGGTCTCGGAACGCTCGCGATCGCCTCGCCGGAATGGCCGGACAGACGGTCGACGTTAGCCACGAAACGACTTTGCTGACCTTCGATATTCTCCAGGCGACGCTCTTTTCGGACGATATCGCGTCCGAGCCCGGCGAGTTCGCCCAATCGACCAGTAATTTCCTCGGGTCGATGGGGCGTGTCGATCCGCTCGATCTCCTCGGCGCGCCGGAATTCCTGCCGCGTATCAGGCGACTGCGCGGACGAAAGTCGATGCTCTATTTTCGCCAACTGATCGGCGATACGATCGAGAAGCGCAAAGCTCAACTCGCCCGAGATCCGGATGGCGCGCCTGAGGACCTTTTGACGTTGCTCCTCAAGGCTGAAGGGCTTTCTCGCGACGAGATCGAGGATAACATCATCACCTTCATTGGTGCCGGCCACGAAACGACCGCGCGGTCCCTCGCTTGGACACTTTATCTGCTGAGCCAGGCTCCTGAGGAGCGAAAGAAGGTTGAGGACGAAATCGACAACATCGTCCCGACGCTGGATCATCCGAGCCAATATCTCGATTCGCTTCCCCGCACGCGCGCCGTCTTCGAAGAATCGATGCGCCTTTATCCGCCTGCGCCGTCCTTGAACCGGACGGCACTTCAACCCGACCAGGTTGGCGACCTGAAGATCCCGGCCGGGTCCACCGTGCTTGTCATGCCCTGGCTGATCCATCGACACGAAATGCTCTGGGACCGGCCCGATCACTTCATTCCCGATCGCTTCATGCCGGAAAACCGGGAATCGATCGACCGGTACCAGTATCTGCCGTTCGGCGTGGGACCGCGTGTTTGCATTGGAGCGAGCTTCGCCCTTCAGGAAGCGGTCATCGCCCTTGCAATCCTGATGCAGTCACTGCGCTTCGACTATGCTGGCAGCAAGCAACCTTCCGTCGTCCAGCGGATCACCGTCCAGCCGGAAAATGGCTTGCCTATGCGCGTATCGAGGCGGTGAGCAGACAGACAAGCCGGATCGACCGGTAGCGGTTTGATCCGGATCTCCCAAAGCCACCTTGCCTTTTCGGCGGCGGAGGCCCATATTGCATTCATCGGGATTTATGAGCCCGGGGTCTGGCTGCCGTTCCTTTCGCTCCTTTGAGCGATTCTGCCGTGACATAACAGTCGCAGCCGTTTGAACCATTCCTTTCACCCATTCTTGTGAAAAACCGAGCGAATGATGTCGCGCGTCGCGATATCAAATAACCTATCGCGCATCACCCAATGCGTGTGTGCGAGCCGTATCGACGATTCGGCGAAACTCTTCAGAAAGGGCTCCCTATGAGCCAGACCGGTACGATCAAATTCTTCAACGAAAGCAAGGGCTTCGGCTTCGTGACGCCGGATGGCGGCTCGAAGGATGTCTTCCTGCACATCTCCGCGCTCGAGCGCGCTGGCATCTCCTCGGTACAGGAAGGTGACAAAATCACGTTCGAAACCGAGCCGGATCCGCGTGGCAAGGGCCCGAAGGCGGTCAACATCCAGCTCGCCTAACAGCTGGGACCGCGAGCCGTCCGAACGGACGGTTCGCATTCTTTCGAGAGCGGCGGCTCTTCAGCACGCGTCGCGCGGGACTGCTTTTGCGTTCCGTCAGCCGGAACGATTTTGACATAAGGACCTTTGGCCATGGACAATTCTCGCATAGCACGCGAAAATGCCGAGGTCGCTCAGACGGGCACGTCTGCACCGCATCGCTCTGAAAAAGGAACTGCTGGTATTATTATCGCGGCTGAAAACACCGCGAGGCAGGAAAAAACGGAACGTCTGAAGGCTGCGCGGCTCGCTCGTGTCGAGAGCGAAGTTGCGGAAGCGCCGAAGGCTGCCAGCAAGGCCAAGCGCCGTGCGACTGCCAGCAAAACGGCGAAGGCCAAGACAGTGAAGAAGTCCGCTTCTCCTGTACGGAAGAAAAAAGCTGCCGTTTGAACCTTTTGATGTCGGTAGCCGTTTTGTCGGATCGACGCCGCATTGCGTCTCGCGATTGCGGTGACAAAAGCGAAACTTGAGATGAAGGAGACGTTTTGAAAGTCGACGTTAGAGACAACAATGTAGATCAGGCCCTGCGCGCGCTGAAAAAGAAGCTGCAGCGCGAGGGTGTTTTCCGTGAAATGAAAGCACGCCGTTCTTACGAGAAGCCCTCGGAAGAGCGCGCTCGTCGCAAGCAGGAAGCGATACGCCGTTCCCGCAAGCTCGCTCGTAAGCAGGCTCAGCGCGAGGGACTTCTGCCGAAGACCGGCCGCGCACGCTAAGACCTGCCGGTTCCAAGACCGATCAATTCGTTGCGGGCGGAAAACCGCCCCATTCCGACGGCGCCCTTCGTGGCGCCGTTCTTCGTTTTGGCTCGCTTATTCCGTATCCGGCTGAGAAAGCCGGGGACGAAGCCGAAGCCCCAAGCGGCGAACACACGTTTTCAAATCCGCCCTGCCAGCGATAAGGCGGCCCGGCTCAATCAGGCGAAGGGCCTGCAAGATAGCCGTGGCGTGGCGCGTTCCAAGCCCGCCAGCAAAACGTCATTCCACCGTGACCGACTTTGCCAGATTTCGCGGCTGGTCCACGTCGGTCCCCATCTGCACGGCTGTGTGATAGGCGAGAAGCTGGAGCGGGATCGAGTAGACGATTGGCGTCAGGATCTCAGGCATGTCGGGAAGGACGATTGTTTGAGCGTTATCGACGACCTTCGCCTCCGCCCCTTTCCGGTCGGTTAGAAGGATGATGTCTCCACCGCGCGCAGCCACTTCCTGAACGTTTGAAGCGGTCTTTTCGAAACTCCGATCGTGCGGCGCAATCACGACGACCGGCATCGTCTCGTCGATCAGTGCGATCGGCCCATGTTTTAGTTCACCCGCTGCATAACCTTCTGCGTGGATGTAGCTGATTTCCTTCAGCTTTAAGGCACCCTCAAGGGCCAAAGGATAAGAGAAGCCACGTCCCAGGAACAGAGCGTGCGTATTGCCCGACATCTTGCGCGCCAGCTGGGCGATCTGGTTCTCCAGATGCAGCGCGTCGTTGACGAGACGTGGCGCTTCCTGAAGCGTCTTCGTGAATTCCAGCTCCTGTGCCTCCGAGATCCGGCCCTTCGCAACGCCAGCGCGAATCGCAAGCGCTGCCAGCGCCATCAGCTGGCAGGTGAAGGCTTTTGTCGAGGCGACGCCGATTTCCGGCCCTGCCAGGGTCGGAAGAACGTGATCGGATTCGCGGGCTATGGTCGACTCGTCCACATTCACGATCGAGGCCGTCAAAAGCCCTTCGGCCTTGGCGTGTCGAAGAGAGGCCAGAGTATCGGCGGTCTCGCCGGACTGAGAAATGAAGAGCGCCAGATCGACGTCGTCGAGCGGACTTTCCCGGTATCGGAATTCCGAAGCGACATCGAGATCGCAGGCGATGCGCGCATAACGCTCGAAATAATATCGGCCGACTAGAGCGGCATAGAAGCCCGTGCCGCAGGCCGACAAGGCCATCCGTTTGACAGTCGTGAAATCGATCGAAGCGCTCGCGGGAAGTCTCGTCCTGCCGGTCGTCAGATCCACGAAGGAGCCCAGGGTATGGCCGATGACTTCCGGCTGCTCGTAGATTTCCTTCAGCATGAAATGTCGATAATTGCCCTTATCGACATAGAAGCTCTTCCCGGTGGAGCGCTTGACCGGGCGATCGACGGGATTGCCCAATTCGTCGTAGACCTCGATATGGTCTTTGGTCAGAACGACGAGATCGCCTTCTTCCAGATAGCGGATGCGATCGGTGAAGGGTGACAGCGCGATCGCGTCCGAGCCGAGGAAGCTCTCGCCATCGCCGTCACCAACGACCAGCGGAGAGCCGCGCCTTGCGCCGATCAGCTGGTTCTCGTTGCCGTCGAAGAGGAATGCCAGGGAAAACGCACCTTCGAGGCGCGCCAGTGCATTCTGAACTGCATCCTTCGGCGTAAGGCCGCGCTCTATTTCCCGTGTCACCAGATGCGCGACGGCCTCTGTATCCGTCTGGCTACTGAAAACCGCACCATCGGCTTGCAGTTCTTCGCGAAGCTCGCGGTAATTCTCGATGATACCGTTGTGAACGACCGACAGCAGTTTCGTCTGATGCGGGTGGGCATTCGTCTCGCTTGGCCCGCCATGGGTCGCCCAGCGTGTATGACCGATCCCGATCGTCCCGGACTTCGGGTTTTCGGCAAGTTTGTTCACCAGATTGACGAGCTTTCCCTCGGCCCGCAGCCTCGAGAGTTTGCCGTCCTCGATCGTCGCGATACCGGCCGAGTCATATCCGCGATATTCCAGACGCTTCAGACTGTCGATCAGACGGTCCGCGACGGGTTGATCGCTGATTATCCCGATGATGCCGCACATGAAGACCAACCATGGTTCGTGTTTTCGATCGAAAAATGCACCATCCGGGCGCACTTCGCTTTTTGGCATTCAATAGCGCAAAGCCTGAAATCCGCACGTCACAAAGAATGACCTCGCATTACAGGGTTAAGTTTGGCGTCCCGATAAGGCACATTGGAATTCAGCTCTGGCTTTTCCTCGCCGCTTTCGCCGCCTGATTGCGCTCTGCGATGCGCTTTCCGAGCCCCGGCTTGTTCACCTGCCGGCCGCGAGCAAGGCCCAGCGCATCGTCTTCGACGTTGTCGGTGATGACGCTGCCCGAGCCGATATACGCGCCGGAGCCAATCTTGACCGGTGCGACGAGAGCGGAATTCGAGCCGATGAAGGCGTTGGCACCGATCTCCGTCAGGTGTTTCCGGGCACCGTCGTAATTGCAGGTGATCGTGCCTGCGCCGATATTTGCGTTCGAGCCAACCTTCGCGTCGCCTATATAGCTGAGATGATTGACCTTCGCGCCGGCAGCGATCTCGGCCTGCTTCACCTCGCAGAAATTGCCGACCTTCGAGCTTTCTCCAAGATCCGCGCCGGGCCGCAGTCGGGCAAAAGGCCCGATCGAGGCGCCTCGCCCGATCCGGGCTCCCTCGATATGGGAGAAGCCGTGAATCACCGCGTTTGCTTCTATTCTGACGCCAGGACCGAAGATCACGTTCGGCTCGATCGTCACGTCTTCGCCGATTTCGGTATCAAAGGCGAAGTGAACGCTGTCCGGATCGTAGAGGGTCACGCCGCCAATCATGGCGCGCTCGCGGGCAACGGCCTGCCAGAGCGCTTCGACCTTTGCGAGCTCAGAGCGGTTGTTGACACCGATCGTCTCGGCGACGGGCGCTTCGATTGCCGTCACGCGGTGATCGCGGGACCGGGCGATCTCAACGAGATCAGTCAGGTAATATTCGCCCTTGGCATTCTCATTGCCGATGGCATCGAGCAGGGATAGCGCATCTGCGCCAGCAAAAGCCATGATCCCGGCATTGCAGAAGCCGATTTCCCGCTCCGCTTCGCTGGCATCCTTGTGCTCGCGGATGGCGACGAGTTCGCCATTCTCCTCAATCAAACGGCCGTAACCGGTCGGGTCTGCCGCCCTGAACCCAATCACGCAGACGCCGGCCCCTGCGGCGAGCTCGGCGCGAGCCCGTATCAGCGTTTCGTCGGTCAAAAGCGGCGTATCGCCAAAAAGGACGACGATATCGTCGAAGCCCTCGGCAATGGCGTCACGCGCGGCAAGAACCGCATGGCCGGTTCCGAGACGCTCGACCTGTTCATAGGACTGAGCGCCCGGCGCGTCCTTTCGCACGGAAGCCGCTACAGCGTCTCCATCGCGCCCGATGACAACTGCGAGACGCTCCGAGCCTGCCGCGATCGCTGCTCGGGCAACATGGCGGACGAGCGGCAGGTGTCCGACCTCGTGAAGAACTTTCGAGCGAGCCGAGCGCATACGCGTTCCCTCGCCAGCGGCGAGAATGATCGTGAGACAGGTGCGAGACATGAAGGTTCCGGGCCGAGACGTTTGAGGGCGCCACCACATGGGTACCGCCACAGGCTTCTCTCACGAAGCGGACGGTGTTGTGAAGATGAGCGGCGTCAGCCGATGGCTTGAAGACCGGGAAATGTCTCGAGCAGCCAGAACGACATCCACTGGATGCCGCCGGTCAGGAAAAGAAAACCCGTTACGACCAGTAGTCCCCCCATGGTTCGCTCGACCGCTTTCAGATGGCGACGGAAACCGCCCAGCCAATTGAGAAACGCACCGGAAAACGCAGCAGCTAGAATGAACGGAACCCCGAGACCGGCCGAGTAGACCCCCAGCATCAAAGCGCCTTCGCCGACCGTATCGCGCGCGCCGGCAAGGCCGAGGATCGCGCCAAGAACGGGGCCGATGCAGGGAGTCCAACCGAAGGCGAAGGCGAGGCCCATGAGATAGGCGCCGACGACACCGGCGGGGCTGTCGGGCCCGCGAAACCGCTTTTCGCGTGCGAGAAAGCCCAGACGGAAGACGCCCAGGAAATTGAGCCCCATCACGATGATAACGATGCCGGCAACGATACCGAGCCAGTTCAGATTCTGCCTCAGTAGGCCACCGATCGTACTTGCGCCTGCACCGAGAGCGACGAAGACCGTCGAGAATCCCAGGACGAACACGACGCTTGCAAGAAGGAGACGTCCCTGGTGCGCCGTCTCACCCTTCGAGCCCGCTCTGAGATCGTCCGCCGAAACGCCCGCCATATAGCAAAGATAAGGCGGCACGAGCGGAAGGACGCAGGGGGACAGAAAAGACAGCGCGCCTGCCAGCAAAGCGGTCGGATAGGAGAGTTCGCTCAACACGTCACGCAACCTTTATTCTTCGCATGCTCGCAGTTCGTCGTTCGCGCAGCCCTTTAATGACAAGCCACGAGGAGGCCTGCGGAGCGACGCCGCATCGCCGTTAAGTCACGGACGATCCTTCAGCGCTCGCCGGTCATAGACCATCGCTTTGCGAGGCACCAAACGGTAAAAGCGTCGCGCAGGTCAGATTGCCGGTTGACCTATTCAAGCGGCGTTTTTATGAAGCGCCCCAGAAGGCTGGGTTTTGTCCGGCCCTTCGGGCGCGTAGCTCAGTTGGTAGAGCAACGGACTTTTAATCTGTAGGTCCAGGGTTCGAGTCCCTGCGCGCCCACCAACGATTTCAGGCACTTAGCGGCACTTTCCTTCGAAAACATGTCGCATCCATGTTGCAGCGACTTCCCTTGATTTACAGGAGTTTCCCGGTAGGCTCGGCTACTCCACGCGACATGGGATGCAACATGGCCGATTGGCAAACGACACCGCCACTAACTGATCGAGAAATTGAGTTCGAAGACGAGCGCGGCCAAGTTCATCGTGGCGAGCTCGATATGCCTGTGCCAATGGCGTCAGAGCCGAAAGGCGAGTTTCGGCCGATCTACGTTATGAGAGGGCAAAACGAGACTTTCGAAGTGAAGCGGTGGCGAGAAATCGAATAGCGCCACGTCCTATGGCGCTAAATCAAACAGTGCCAGACGTGAGCCAAAATCCCACGGTTCGTGGATACTATGTAAGGATCGGAAACGGTTGAGCGATCGAGATGACGGAAGTACACGTCCAGTTTGCACGTATCGCTGACACCCTCGAAAGGCTTACACGAGAGACAGAGCGCCTTCGGCGTGACGTTGCGCGTCTCCATGCTCGTATCGAGCCATTTGAGGGCGAAACTCCAATACCGGAGCCCACTATCAAATGGCGCAAAATGCGCAACATGAGAGATGCATTCGACAGCCTGGACGAAGCGAGCCGAAGCATCGTCGGCTGTGAAGGACGCTTAAGTCATATGGAATCAATGCTAAAAGAAATTCGCGACGACGTAATTTCTCGAGCAGAGATGAAGCCTTGGCTGAAAGAACGCTAGGCGGGTCCGTCGAGTTTTCTACTGACCCATCAAGGTATGGTCGTAATGGCCCTACCCTGTCGCCGTAATGGCAATGCCTAGCGCGCCGCTTTATCGGACTCGGCGACGATGCAGTCCTATTCAGGGCTGGACGCTTGCGCGCGACATTTCCAAAGCTAAAGCTGTCTGTTTTAGAACCACGATTTAGTCAGGCAGGTGCAAATGACAGACCACACCATTTCGCCCGGCCTGCAGGAGTTTGCTCAGAATCTCGTTCTAACGGATCCGAATGTATTTGTCTTACGTAAGGGTCTCCAAGAACAGTATCCGAGCCTTACACAAGCTTTGGAAAGCAGCTTTATCGGAAGAAAGATCAGAAAGACGCTATTTTTGCCAAACCTTGCCGCGTACGGCAACGAGGGCGTGGGAATTTTCAGCGACTACGGCGGCGAAAGTACAGGAAAGTTCAATTCCTATTCATTTCTTGTCTGCGCAATGGGTTCTATCAGCTACTTCGAAGAAAGAATGAGGGAAGTTCGTGATGAGTTCGGCCTGGGCGACAAAGAATATTCATATAAGGATTTAAGAGATGATCGGATGCGTCAATCTATTCCAAAGTACCTCCGTGCACTCGATGAGGGAATAAACGGCCTCCTCTGCAGCGTGCTTGTCGAGAAGAAGATACCAACTTTGTTCGGCCGACAAAGAAAAGCTGCACGGCAAGAACTAGTTGCAGAACTAAGCAAGTACGGATTCGGCAAATGGAAACCGAAGCCCGCTGAAAAGCTTGCAAGGGTGGTGCATATTGCTGCCTATCTAACGGGGCTTCTGGCAGCCGAAAAGCAAAATGTGTTTTGGATGTCAGACCACGATGACATTTGCCCTAATCCAGAAAAGCACAAAAACGCTTTAAACTTATTCGGCACTGTTGTGCGTAACTACAAGCGTGAAGGCTTCCAGTTTGGGCAAATTGGTGGGGCCACCCCTTTTAAAGAGCGATCTGTTTTAATGCTGGATTTGCTTAGTGCCGCTGATTTAGCGGCAGGCTCTGTCGAACAATACTTCTCTCTCAAGGAAGAATCAGGAAACGTTAATTTCGGCGTGAAGGGCGGCTCAGATGACGTCTTACGGTGGTTTGCACATGACGGGGTAGGATTGAAGAAAGCGACTATTCTGATACGCCAATCGTCAGAAGGCTTCGTCACAGACGATACGGTCGAGTTTCGCCTTCGCGAACCTCCCAGAGAGGCCCCACTGGTGTTGTCAGTAAGAGTTTGACCTATTCACTGCCTAGCCATCCCCGCTATCTCGCAATCGATTGCGTGCACCTCCACAGCGATAGACGACAGCGCGCCGGACGCTCCACTAAGCCGCTTGTCTGACGCACAGCGCGGCCTCCAGGCGCGCGAAGATCGCCCGCAGCTCGGCCGCGCGAGCGAGTTTTGACCGATGAGGAGCTTCGGAGGTTCTGGCAGGCCTGCGAGCGGCCGCAGGCGGTCAAAGGGCTGAACATCACGAGGACGATGGGCCTTTGCCCCTTCAGCTCGCGGCGGTGACGCTCCAGCGGCGTTCGGAGATCGCTGGCATGCGATGGTCAGAGAATCGACCGGACGCGCTACCTATGGACAATCCCAGCCGCCAGGATGAAAGCAAGCGGATCCATCTCCTGCCGCTCTCTGATCTCGTAATGTCGTTCCTCGATCAATGCGAGGGACAAGGCGAGTTCGTTTTCATGTCACCGAGGAAAGGCGATGACGAGCCGATCTATCTCGATCCCGGCGCGATCTCGCGGGCCATGAACCGGATGCTGGAAGGGCTTGAGATGGAGCGAGAAACGCCGCACGATCTCCGCAGAACCGGGGCGACAAATCTGACGAGCGAGCGCCTTGGATTCCCTCGCTTCATCGTATCCTAGGTGATCGCTCATGCCGGCGATACCGCAGGGGCGGCGGCTGTCATTGGACGGCACTATGATCTAAACGACTACCTTGTCGAAAAGCGGAAGGCCCTTGCTGGATGGGCAATCCTGATCTCTTCGATTGTGCGTGCGCACTAGCTCATGGCGGACTAATTGCTTGGCTTGTTGTTCGCCCCAAGCACATATCCGCTGATGGTTCCCAGAACGCCTAACCCTGTTGAGAAGACGTCTTTCAAACCCTCGCTGGCAATAAACGCGAAAATGATGAGAACCAGCGTGATCAGAAGCGCGAGAAAGCCTGCAACAAGGTGTTTTGGGTCGTGGCCATCCCCAAAAAACCAACCTGAGACACCCCGAGCGCTCTTCTCACGTTGAAGTTTCTGCTTTTCCAGCTCGGCGCGACCTTCCCAGTCTCTCGTATTGATTCTCGTTATGAGACGAGGAACATCGAGCCCTGGAGCGCTTGAACCCTGTTCATTACCTTCAGGGCTTGCCATCTATCAAAGAGAACCCAACCGATCGCTCAGAGCGACAGCTAGCGCCGCAGCAATCGGCTCCGGAAATTCGCTAGATAAAATTCTTCTCGCACGATTTTCGGCGTCTCTGCCGCCAATTAGCAACTCACGAGCGGCATACTCAAGAGCCTGCCCTTGGTCTTTCGTGCCGCCGGATCCAATTACGTCGTATCGAAGCCCCTCGACCACGCGAGACGCTGTTCGACTGCGATTTGTATCCACTCTGTCCAGCACGTCCATAGAGTCATCCCACTGCTCAGCGGCGAAACCCATAAGAACCTACCTTTCATTTCGTTTACACGAGCTTAATCCCAAGGCTGTGTCCACAGCCAAGTTCTCGCTTGAGAGGACGCTCACGCGTCGTCCGATCTGCCATTACCGTTGAAGACGTACTCGGCGGCACTCCGTTCCCGGTATCTTTACCAAATTCTCACTCAGCTTCAAGGCTGGTGGACCGGTATCTCTTGCGCGTAGCTGCAAGGCCTAGCACGTCTTTGCATTTCCAAATCGGTATATTGGGCTTTTCAGGAGGATTTGGAGTGGCAAGGAGATAATATGTCGCCCTGCACCGTGGCTCGTGACGGCAACGCGGACTTGCCCCGCCGTGGGGCGAGCCGCACTTTCCTACGGAGCCGAACGACCGTCACCGAAATCGTGATGGTTGGGTGTGCGCCGTTCGCGGAAACGTCCTCCATTGGAGAAAGTTGGCAAGGATCGCCTATACCGCCGCCCTGGCCTCCAGAGCCGCCGCCAGGCGCACATAGATCATCCCGCGCAGCCGTATGCCGCACCGGCCATGGACGGCAGCGTACAACGGCTTCTCGCAAGCTGACGAGCGGGATTGCATCGAAAGCGTCGAGAAGATCGCCGCCGGCATCGCGCCAGTCCGGCCGCATCGCCAGAACGTCGGAGATCGCAAGGAGGGTTTCGGACCAGAGCTCTTGTCGATTCCCGCCGGTCTCCCGGATGCACCGAACCACTGTGACAAGGTGTCCCTCGCCATGCTCGGCGATGATCGCCTTGAGCGCGCCGCGGGCATGGGTCTGGTTTGAGCCCCGACGGCGATAGGTCGGGATGATCTTGAAGCCCAGACGATCGGCAAGAGCGTCAAGCCGGCCCTTCGGCTTTGGCCTCGACAAAGGAAGCTCGATCGGCAAATCCATTCCAGAAATCCTGATCTTATAGGAATTTTCCATCAATCTATCCCTTGGTGAACCGCCATCCAACAATTGGATTCTGGAAAGCCTACCTGAGAGAAGCCGTTTTCAGCATTGAGTCGGCCCTCGGATCGATCCACTCGCCGATCTTGTCGGGCCATGTCTGGATGATCCGCTGCGAAACGCCTTCGGCCGTCACGACGGTTTCGAGGACATGCCCGCCAACGGCATAGACCCCTTCATATCCGAGCGCGGCGTCTCCCGGCGTCTTCCGCATCGTATCGAACAGAGCGAGCCCGTAGGCGCGGGGATGGACTTCGGAGGCCGATGACGCACCGCCGAGCCGCATTGCCAGCCTGCGGCCCGCCTTGGCCGATATGGCCGGCGCCGAGAACTGTTCGCCGATCTTGAAGAGGATGCCGTCCTCTTCCGGCCAGGTGGTTCTCAGAACGACGAGCGGTGCGACCAGCCGTTCCGACCATCCGATGACGACGAGATCGCTTGCCTGCCTGCGTTGCGGGTCGATCATCGCGCCGGCTTCCTCGAGGCTCGCGATATAGCCCGCGTGTTCGTCGAGAAAGCGGCCGGTGATTGCTTCGCCTTCGGTGGCGAGGGCGTCGATCGTCAGGTCCTCGCTCGCCAGCAACTCCGCAAAGAGGATCGGCAGTGCCGTCCCGCCGCGGCCGGTGACCACAAGCGGCTTGCCGGCGACCGGATGCGCCTTTCGACTGACTTGGACGAGTCGGGTGTCGGCGTCGTAGATCGCGCCGTCCGTCCAGAGGTAGCCCGCATCTGGTCGGCAAAGGGTGGCGTATGCACTCACGCCGCCACCTTTCTGGCCTGACGAGCGAGCGCCCGGCGTTGCTGGCGCGACATGCCCTCAGTCACGGGCAGGGCGAACGGCTCCGGTCGGATCGGACAGCCGACAGTATCAGGCCAGGAATGGACCGTTGCTTGCTCGATCGCAACTTCCGTCACGGTCGTGAGCAAAACGTCGCCGCCGACACAGTGGAATTTCGCCGATCCAGGCAAGGTCGGATTTTTCAGCTTCATGCGCCGCTGGCCTTCGATGAGTGGAATGCCATGCGCGATCGGATCGAAGGTCTCGGCGTCATAGTCCTCGCCCGGCTCCGCGCGAAGCATGCGCAGCCGTGACATCTCGGTGGCGTCCGGCATGGGAGCGACGGCGCCCTCCTCGCTCCGATCATCGAAGGTCCATTCGGTGCCATCGTAGAGAAGGGAGACAGCTACCGGCCCGCCCTTGTGCGCAGACCATCCGACGAAAAGCATCTGAGCCGATGCGTCCACGGCCCCGGCCGCCTGGATCGTCCGTTCGTAGAGCCCGCGCAGACTGTGCGCCTCCTCCTCGATCAGGTCATCGATGCTGTCATAAAGATCGTCGCAGGCTTCAGCGATGGCAGGTGCGAGCCGATAGTCGCCGCGGGTCGCGACCGCCAACCGTGCGCCCTGCGCCACGACGCACTTGCGCCCGAACTCGACGACTTCGCCGGACGGCCGGTAGAACGCGGAGTCCGTCAGAACGAACGCCTTCGTTGTCGCCACGATGATATTGATCGCCGTCATCGGCTTTGACCTTTCGCTTCTTGAAGAGAGAGCCGACCGGGCCGGCGATGCCGCCGACAACGGCCATGCCGACCGGGCCTCCGATCGCGCCGAGGAACGATGCACCGGCTGCGGTGCTTCCGAGCGAACTGGCCACGCCGATGCCGCCGAGCGCACCGTTCACACCTCCAGAGACAGGAGAGCCGCTTTGATAGCCGCCTGCGAAGGCAGCGTATCGATGCCCGCCGTCTTCGTTCGCCGGGTCGTATTTCGGCGTGATCGCGGATTGTAAAGCGAGCGCGTTCATCGTTGAGCTCCTACGCGGACCGCGGAAGGCGAACGGCGGTATCAGTCGAACCCGGACGCTTTCCGAGGACGGTCCCTTCCTGCTCGATAAACCGAATGACGCCATCCAGTGCCCGTTCGCTGTATGTCGCGGCCTTCTTTACGGCCTGGACCTTGGCGAACCGTTCGGGGTGGTCTGCCTCGGAGACGATGTCACGCACCTGAGTGAGCAAGTCATGATCGACTCCTGTGAGGTAGGACGGAGCGGTGAGAACCGCGCGAAGTGCGGTGCGATCACCGGCACGGGCAAGTTCGACGACCTTCATCGTGCGCTGGTTCTCAGGCATGGTCCGAAGCCATGACCGAACCTCTTGCAGCATCGCGATATCCTGCGGTTCCTCCGCAGGGGCCGTGAACGCTGCCGTCATGGACTTGCCGGCGTTCTCGATCGTTTCGGCCGCTGAAGACCGGATCCTCGCGAGCTTCTCACGCAGTGCCGGAAGATGCTTCTCCGCCCAGTCGTGAGCCGCCTGACGCCTGCCGATATCGGTCAGGCCAGGATTATTCGCAGCTTCCGCCGAGGCTTTCTGGAAGGCTTCATATACAGCCTGCGCCTCGCCGGCGGCCGCGTTATACGGCTGGATATAATGCTCGCTCGCATCTGCCTCGACCGGCCATCCGAGCGGGTTGAGCCGGACCTCGAGCGCGCTTCGGGTGATTGGTTCCGTGGTTTCCATCAGATCGCGTCCCCCGCAACGAGGAGGTGCCAGGAGGTGCCGTCAGAGATAGCGAGCTTGGTGACACCAGCATCGGCGAAGCGCGCCAGACGGCCGATAGCTCGCGCCGGATCGGGAAATCCGCTGGCGCCGATCTCCATGATCGAAGCACGGGTTTCACCAGGGGCGAAATGTGTCGTTCGCAGATGCTCGGCGATCCCCGCAGGGGAACCGGCAATGATCGAAGTCGGAACGAAGTCAGACCCGCGACCAACGCTGGTCGGCGGGGAAGTGGTTTCAGCACCCATGTCAGGGCCTCCTAAACGAGATTGAAGGATAGGGAATCTGCGGGACAGCCGGCGCAGGATGATCGTGCGGGCCGATCGTGATGGGCTGAGGCGCCGGACGTCGCTCCCAGGCACGTTGCCGCTTGTCATCGGCGAAATGGACTTGGCCGCCGTAACCGTATGTCGCCATGCGCGTCGTCCCCGGCTTCGCTGTGCTGAAGGTCCGATCGAAGATGAGGACAAGGACGCCCGCAGCCGCGTTCGCGACGTCGTCATGACCGCGTGGCGGATGATCGATGGTGTCACGGCCACCGCGGCTCGTCCGGCGCTCGAGGCTGACGAGCTGCGAGGCGAGACGAGGCATATCGAGGAGTTCGACCTCGCCCGAGTTCACCCGGGGGATGAGATCCCGATAGAGATCGACCTTCGGCTTCGACGTTGCGACGTACTCGATCCCGAGCTTTCGGAACGGCTCGCGTGCCCACTCGCCGGCATACCGATCGCCCTCGATCCTTCGGACACCGTATCGCTTGAAGTCGGCGGAGAAGTCAGCGACGACCGCCTCCGGGCTGAAGGGAGGCTTAACCTCGCGAATGACGTCGAGGATCGCCTTCGATCCTTCCTTGTGCCCGATCGCCATCGTCATCGAGTCCGCCGAGCCGCCGGACGGATCGACAAAGCCGAAATAGGTCACGTCGCCGATGCGCCCGCGCTCGCGAGCACCGGACCGGGTCACCGCCTCGACGGCTTCGATCGTCAGGCACGCCTCAACGTCGGTTCGGAACTGCGCTCCCCATTCGGCCATGGCGGCGGCCGGGTCGCGCTCCATAGCGCGGTCAATGACCTTCTGGGACAGGGACGGGTTAAGGACACGGGACGGGGCCTGCGCAACGAGGATGAGCGGGTCGCCGCTCGCCCCGTAGTGCCGTTTCCACGTCGTGTAGAGCTCGCCCCGCCTCGCGTACGGGCTCGAAATGATGATCAAAGGGCCGCCCGTCGTCGCCAGCGAGGGCCGAAGAGCGTTGAGGATTTCCGTGTCGGGATTGGCGCTGGTATCGTCACGCCAGAACGCTGCCTCGTCGCCGATGACGGCTGCGCTGGTGTCGCCTCGATTGCCTCGCCAGGACGCCGGTTGAATTTCGAGATCCACCCGCGTCGAGAGCGCGATCGTCTCCGCAGTCCGGTTCGTGATCAGCCCTCGCAGCATCGGCGTCGATTCGAGGATGCCGGCCGCATAGCCGAACGCCTTCCGGGCCTGTTTCGTCGTCGTCGCGATAAAGGGCAGGACTGCACGCTCGCCGATCGCCAGCTTGTCGGAATAGTCGACCAAGGCAGCGAGATAGACCGCGACCACCGCCGCCGCCCTCGTCTTGCCGCCGCGCCGGCCAACCACGGCCCATAGCTCCTCGACACACTCGCCCGGCTCATGGTCCCGGCCGGTCAGGGTGCGGAATAGCTCTCGCTCGTCTGCGGTCAATTCCTCGCCCATGGCAGCGATGAGGAGGGCGCGCCATCCGGCCCAGCTATCCCCCGGCATCACGTCACCGAGAAGGGCGGGATCGCTCAATGCTTCCCGCATGGTGACGAGCGCGGTCACGCGGCGTTCCTCGATTTCAGGTAGGCGTTGAGATCGGCGCCCGGCTCTTTCTGCTTCCCGGTCCCCTTCACGCCGAGGTCGCGCATCAAGCGAGCGAGAACGTTGGAGACGCGCACAAGCTGTTCGTGGTCGACGTCCTCGCCCCTGACGATGGCGGCCTGTAGCGCCTCGCTTTCGAGCACTACGGCAGCGGCGTGACGGACCAAGGCGCGTTGCGGTGCTGTGAGGGCATCCTCGCCCCCAAGCTCGCCTGCGAAGTCCCTTGCCAGGTCACGGAACCGGCGGGCCGAAGCGCTCCGGCCATCGATGCCGGTAAGCAGGCGCGAACCGTTCGAAACCGCCGAGCGAGCGACGGGCGAAGATGTACCAATGGGGGAGCGAGTGAGCGACATGATAGGAAAATGCCGCCCGATTGCCCTTCATTCAATAGGTTTTTCCTATCGAGCGAGACATCGAGCCACTTGCCGAATTGCCGCGAGTTCTCTTGGCTTCTCCTCGCTTCCCGCTGCTCTCCTACAGTTCGCCGAGAAAGCCTGTGGATAACTCGAAAGTGAAGATCACCAGGGCGGGAAGGTGCCGAACTCTTCCGCTCGCGATGCTCACAATCGAACCATTCGGAGCAGATATCTGCTCATATGCTCAAAACCGTTCGGTCGACAGATGCGGGCATGTTCGTTTAGTGCGGAGGCGTTTGTGAGCAGGCGGCAGGGCGGATCGACAGTCAGAACAAGCGCCAGCCGGTCGGTCGGATTGCCGGTCGAATTTCAGGGCCGCGAGAGAGCGAGGAGCCAGTCTTGTTGGATTGATGCCTGAACGGAGCTAACGCGCGCTGGACGGACTCTCTGAGGAGCGGCGGGGCAGTCAGAAAATATTGGGGATTTGGTGGGTGCGTGCGAGAGGGTCACTTCAATGGGTTTGTAATCAAATCCAGCAATGGAAATCGGGGTAGGAGGCCATTCGTGTGATCGAAATCCGGACCATGGTAATCCACAGACCCTCGGAAATACGAAATTCCAGATGGTGATTGGCTTTGGAGCCCCATGCCGAACGGCTGGAAATTTTTTTCCTTGAATTCCCCGAACTGAAGGTTGCCGCCGACGTCCGCGATGCTCGGATCGTCGATAACATTCTTCAGAGTTTGAAGGATATCGCGCTGCGTCCTTAACGTTCCTAATTGGGTCCTTGCACTTCGAGCCCCAGAACCCAGAAATTCGATGTCTCCAGTCTGGGTCAGAACCTCGGAGAGCGTCGCAACGTTTTGCTGGTTGGCCTCCATACGAAACGCGCGCAAGCGGTGATTAGTTGTGCAATAGCCGGCGAATATGATTTCGGTGGCGGAAGCCTGAAAGATAGCCTGACCAATATTTCCCGCGATAACCTTGAACGTTCGAAAAACGACGTCCGAGACACCATCCATTCCAGTGTCCATGTAACCGGGAACGCCTTGAAGGTTTCGAACGATCTCGGACAGAGTCTCTTTGACCATCAGGGCTACAGAGGAGGATCCGGCAAATCCCATTCCCAGATCTCCCGTGGCAACAAGTGGATCTGGTTGATCAGGTTCTCCAACTGAGTACACATTGTAGGGTATCCGGCTAACTTTGATGGCCGCATCGCATCGATTGGGCCCGAAAGACAGTCTGGAGTCAGATGCGAAGCAGATGTTGTCCTGCGTGCGCCAAACTATGCAAAGTGTCATGTGAGGGTGTTCTCTTCTGCGGATAGAGGAATTGGTCGTAACGTGTCAGCGACGATCTCCATCGATTTCGTCTAAGGATCAAGATGGGGCTCCGCCCTAAACCCCGCCGTCGCGCTTATCCTTCATTCACCATGCACCCGCTTATTCCAAGACCATTCCGACGTGTCCTCGCTGCGATTGATGGGGTCGCCGTCGTGGCGATCAATCCAGGGCCAGGCGGCCGCCATCGTGATGAAGCCGGTCTCAATCACCTTGTGACCGCTGACGACTGCGAAGGTTCCATCCGGCGAGCGGGTGACGGTCATGCTGCGTCACCCCCTGGCTGATTCCACGCGGCGGGTTCATGAAGCTCGCGAAGTTCTCGTTGGACAGCCAAGGCGAACCGGTCGACCTCATCACGGATCAATGCTTCCGGCACTCCGGCGACCTGAAGCCATGCCGCCATGCGGTTGCATTCTGTTCGCCAGTAGCCTTCCGCCTTCTTTCCTTGCCGATGATCAAGGGCAAGCGCTACCTGCCGAACCTTGCCGGTCATGCGGTCGGTGGGGAAGACGTGGATGGTCGCGGTGGGACGTTCCCAGGACAGGAGATCCATCTGTTCACCTTTCATGCTGCCTCTCCCGAAATCTTGTCGCCAATCCCATGAGGCTCCGCCTCCCGGGCCCTCCGTCGGGGGTGGGACCCCCGAACCCCTTTCCGTTCGGCTTCGCCGTCCGGACTGTCCGTACGGTGAGATCGTGCAGGGGCTTTTGAGGATGGTGAGACAAGTGTGTCGCCACTAGTATTTATATCTACTCGCGACGGACCTGTCTCACGGCGCCGATACCATGTGGCACGCGAGACGCCGGCCTCCTCCCAAGGCTTCGTTCGCTCGGCAGACTGGCCCTCATAGGACTCGCGACTGACTGTGCCGGTCGACCTTCGAAGATCCCGCTTCGCCTCCCGATCGCGAAGGCGCTTTCGATCCTTCGCCATCTTCAGGCGAGCGGCTTTCGGCAAGTCGCACGCGCCTATCGTGTTGAGGTGCAGGCGGGTCCGCTCCTCGTTCGTGACGCGAAGCATTCCGGCGATACCGTCCGCTTTGACCATATGGCGCCGTTTCGACGCGAGCGCTTCGATCTCGACGATCTCGCCAAGACGAACCCAGGGCGCCCAACGTTGGCACCACGATGTCATGTCTTGGCGCGCGAGGGCGAGCGCTGCCGCTCTCACATAGCCAAGGCAGAACTCGCGATCATCTGTGTCCTCTGGGTCCGGTATCGTGATACCGTGGCGATGACGGATGACGTCCTCGATCTCTCGCAGCCGCATTATCGAAAGCGAGAATTTCGCATCGGTACGATCACGCTTCGGTTTCTCCGCAAGGATGCACCGGCCGATCTTCAGGAGAGCTTTTCCCGTCATCACTCGCCCCGCAGTTCTGCCGCGTTGGCGTGCGTGATCGCTTCGGAAGCCTGTTCGCGGGTGAGAGCAAACCGTTCGACTATCTCCGCAACGGCGCTGTTGGGTGAGGTGGGTATGGCATCGCGACGTCGAGCATACCAACGCGCGGCTTCGAAGATCGCTTTCTCGACTGATCCCATACCGAAAACGCTCACAGCGTCCTCCTTCGGATGGCATCAGCCTCGCGCAACGCCTGACAGGCTTCGATCGGGGTGAGGCCGAACCGCTTGCGCAGCGCTGGAACGATTGGATGCGGCGGCGGGGTTTCCCCCGCCAGCCAGTTTGCAGCCTCGTCGATCGAGGCGCTGGTTTCGTGGTCGAGGCCGGTGCTGCCGCCGATGGGGACTTCTGTCATTACGCCCTCCGAAGCTCAGGCGTGACGATCTCGGCGACGTCAACGATCCGGCGGGCGATCCAGATCAGGAACCCGGAGAGCCAATAGCGTGCAATGTTGAGGCCGCGCTTCATGAAGGATCCTCCGTGCGACACTCCGCGTTGTGCGCGGCGGTCCACTGGTCAATGACGATAGTCGCCTGTTCCCGGCATTCGGCCGCGACAAAGCTCATCAGTTCGCCCACCCGTTCGCAGACCCTGTAGTACCGACCGCGGCGGTCCTCGCTGATCTTGCTGATCTCCTCCACGTGCATGTGATCGATCAGCTCGGCGAGACGCTGCATTCGGTAGAGCGGCATCTCGAGATCTTCGAAAGCCTTTTCGTATCTCTCCTTCATGCTGTGGCCCTCCCGCTTACTCGCTGGTGAGCCACGTTCCACCGCTCGCGAACCGCCTTGATGGCGAGATCCGCTTCCGATGCGAGATGCAGGATTGTCTCGGCCTCGTCCTCCGTCAGGCGATAGCCCTTGTTCGTGAGCGTGTGGTCGAGAATGACGTCGAGAGCGAGCGAACAGACCTGTGCATGGTTGATCGTGCCATCAAGCTCGAAGAGCTCACTCTGGGCGAGTCCGTCCGCATCTGGCATCGCAGGCCGCGCGGTGTTATCTACTGCCGTAGTCATTCCGTTTTCCTTGGTAGGGTTCTCGGGTGATTTCGGGTCGGTGGAGGCTGCAACCTCGCCGACCCTTTCGTTTTTCGGGGTGCTGTCCGTCACGCGGCGTCCTCCTCGTAATCCGCTTCCTGGGACGCGTTTTTCATCCGTCCGCTTGTGTAGGGGTGCTTCCCACTCCGAAAGGGCCAGAGCGCACAATTCACGCTCTCACACTGCCGAATTTCGGAATGCTGCCCAACACAGCAATCAAGGCACTTCGCCCGGATCGCCTTCATCGGACTGACAGGCTCATGACCGGCTTGCGCCGCGACATCAGCCGTCGGCGGCCAGACCGCCGAGAGATCGGTTCGGGAGGTCATGCTGCCGTCTCCTTGAAAAAGTTGATGAGGGTGGTGCGATCCGCGACCCATCGCCCACCGATCTTCTTCGCGGGGATCTCACCCTTCTCAAGCAAATTGAACGTCACCCGTTCAGACCTCTTGATGACCTTCGAGATCGAGCCGGCGCCCCATACCGGGTCAAACGCCCCGTCTGTGCTTTCTGCCATTCCGTTTACCTTTCGTTCATTGATGGCTGCTAGCCATAACTGAACATGGCTGACAGCCATTGCTTGTGTCAATTGAAAAATTATGGCTGGTAGCCACTTATGAGTAAAAAGCCCACACAGCCGCAGGATAAGTACGTTCTTCGCCTTCCTGACGGGATGCGGGATCGCATCAAGGCGGCTGCAGACGCGAACAACCGATCGATGAACGCCGAAATTGTCGCGCTACTCGATCAATTCTATCCGGAGCCGCAGCCGGAAATGTCCGCCCCGATGAGGGAGATTGAGGACATCCTGCTTCGGCGTCGGATGGGCCGAAGCTTCCCGGGTGAGTTTGAAGCCTTGCCGAGAACATTACAGGAGCTTGTGCTTCGAGATGAACTCGCCGAACGAATGGGCGGCGCAAGACCGATGAACCATAGCGAATTGCTGAAGGATCTGGGGATCGACGAGGACGACGAGTGAGCGTCCGCCGCCGCACATGGACGACGAACGGCGTCGAGAAGTCCGCATGGGTCTGCGACTATGTCGACGGAAGCGGCAAGCGCCGGCTGAAGAGCTTCGCCCGGAAGAAAGAGGCGGACGCCTTCGCCGCGACGGCCAGCGTTGAGGTCCGGGACGGGACGCATGTCGCGGACAGTGCCAGCGCCACCATCGAAAACGCTGCGAACCTATGGCTGAAGTCGTGCGAGCGCCGTGTCGAGCATGGAACGCTCGTTCAGTATAGGCAGCATGTCCGGCTTCATATCGTCCCGATGATCGGACATACGCTTCTCTCGCGTCTCACGGTGCCATCCGTTCGCCAGTTCGAAGAAGACATGATCGCGGCCGGGCGCTCGTCATCGATGCTGCGCAAGGTCATGGTAACGCTCGGGTCGATCATCTCCGATGCGCAGGAACGCGGCCTGGTTGTGAGGAACGCTGTTCGGGACAAAGGCCGGGCTCGACAAAAGGGGCGCGACAGGCGCGCTGAGAAGCGCCAGAGAGGGCGCCTGAAGGTCGGCGTCGACATTCCGACCCGTGACGAGGTGAAGGCGCTTATCGGCGTTCTGGAAGGCCGCTGGCGCCCTGCGATGTTGACCTTCATCTTCGCCGGCTTGCGAGCCTCCGAACTGCGCGGCCTGCGATGGGAAGACGTCGACCTCGATCGGGGCTTGATCCACGTTCGCCAGCGCGCGGACTTCCTCAACACGATCGGAGCGCCGAAGTCGGAAGCGGGCGAGCGGACGGTCCCGGTCCTGCCTATGGTCGTCAACGCTCTCCGGGAATGGAAGCTCGCTTGCCCGATCGGGGATCTCGGTCTTGCCTTCCCGAACGGTGCCGGGAACGTCGAGAGCCATACGAACATTGTGAAGCGCGGCCTGCATCCGGCATGGATCAACGCGGGTGTGATCGTCGAGGGCGATGATGGGCCGCTGCCGAAATACACCGGCCTCCATTCGCTTCGCCATTTCTTCGCGTCGTGGTGCATCAACCGGAAAGAGGATGGCGGTCTCGGCCTGCCTCCAAAGAGCGTTCAGGAACGGCTTGGACATGCCACGATCGCTCTGACGATGGACACCTATTCGCACCTGTTTCCGTCGAACGATGACGCCGCCGAACTGGCTCTCGCTGAGGCTGCATTCCTTGGTTGATGCGACAAGAACGCGACATGGAGCCCGCAAACCTATGTGGCGCAAGCTCTCAAAAGAGACTTTTAATCTGTAGGTCCAGGGTTCGAGTCCCTGCGCGCCCACCAACGCTCTCAGGCACGTCGCAATGCGCCGACTTCCCTTGATCTAAGGGGCCGTCCTTTACCCTCTGCGACTCCATGCGTCAAAAGATGCAATATGAAACTTGCTTCCGAACAGCTGAAACACTCCTATCGAGAACGATAGCTTCCAGAGTTGAACCGTCAAATCGTGCTCGCGATGCGATTCGAGCACTTGCCTGCGGCATATCGAACGCAGGTCTCCATTTAGCCATTCAGCGACATATTTCGTGCCGAGGCAAAACGGGAAGGGACGCCCACTTTGGATAGACGATTTAGATTCGTTCTATGGAACTGCTTGGCCGTAGGGATCGTGATCGCGTTGTCAGTCGCAGGATGTCAGGCGCTATCTCCATAGAGTTATAAGAGCGAGGGCACGGGGAGCTAAGATGGATCCTGAACAGCAATACCCGGGCCGCAGGAAATCAAACGGCAGTGCGTTCTTCATCGTACTCGTCGCTGCGGCGTTTATCGCTGTGCTCACATTTATTCTCATAGACCTTCGAGGCTCTGATCAATATGGACCATTCCAGATCGGGACCGAAAACGACGACGGGAACGCTCCTGTCCTGGACTCGCCGATTATCAATGAGGCTGAGTGAGTGTCCCGCTTGATCACGGAGTGTTTTCCGATGGTTGCGGGCGACAGTGCGAGCTTTGTCCGTTGGCCATTGTAAGATCTTAGAGTCGCAGCGTGCTCTTTTTTAGGAACGCTCCCACGACGCCTGACCGAGCGGCAGCCGCCACTGGAATTCGGCCGGCCTGAGACGAGTTGCTCTTAAACGGCGGCGAACCTTTTTCGTTACAATCTTTCGGCGATACGGTCAGCGACGCGCAGGGCGTTAGCGATGATGGTGAGGGTGGGGTTCACGGCGCCGATCGATGGGAAAAAGCTCGCATCGGTGACGTAGAGATTTTCGATGCCATGGGCGCGGCAATCGAGGTCGAGAACGCTTTGTTTCGGGTCTTCGCCAAAGCGCAGGGTGCCGGCCTGGTGTGCGGTTCCGCCGATCGGCGTGTTCTTGCCGAGATAGAGCTTCTGATCGAGGAGGTGGGGGTGAATTTCTGCCTTGTCACAGATCTGGCGAAGTGTCTCACGCAAGATCCCATGCGCTTCCATATTGGTGGGCTCAAGATCGAGATGAACCTGACCGTTGCGGTAGTAGATGCGGTTATCCGGGATCGGCAGGTCTTCCGAGGTCAGCCAGAAATCGATGGAATGGCGCGCGATCCAGTCGAAAGGCTGTTTAGGCAGCCAGTGGAGCATCTCCGGCAAGCCCTCGGCCTCGATCTGGATGCCGTCCGACTTGCCGACCATCTGGATATGGCCCAGCGGGAATTCGTGCGGATTGGCCGGCGACTTGTCATGGGCGTGATAGTAGTCGTTGAGTCCGAGCGTCTTCTGGAATTCGGTCGGGTTCGGCGTGCGCGAGATGGCGAGAACCGTCGCGTTGTTGTGGCGTACGTAATTTCGACCGACCTGCCCCGATCGATTGGCAAGACCGTTCGGATGGGCATCATTGGCTGAACGCAGAAAGAGAAGCGCCGAGGACAGCGCCCCGCAGGCGACCACCACGATGTCACCGCGAATGGTATGGCGCTTGCCTTCGATCACGGTCTCGAGCCCCGTGATCTCCCGGCCGGCCGGATCGGTCAGCAGTTTGTCCACATAGACATTCTTGAGCAGCGTCAGGTTCGGATGGGCCTCAAGCGCCGGATCGACGCAGATGATCTGGGAATCCGACTTGCCGTTGGTGAGGCTCGGATAGCCGTCGAAGGGATCGCAGCGCAGGAGCTTGGAGTGGGGCGTCGTGGCTCCGGTCTCGTCCTGATCCATCAGCCCGCCCATGGGAAGGTGAAACGGGTGAAGACCTTCCCTCTTCCAGGATTCGGCAAGCGCCGCAATCCGGGGCTCGTGGGCGATCGGCTTGTGCTTGTATGGCTTGGGCGAGCGAGGCTCTGTCGGATCCTCGCCGCGTTGCCCGCGCACCTCGAACAGCTCTTCGGCCGCCTGATAATAGGGTTCGAAGACATCATATTTGACCGGCCATTCCGGGGAAAGCCCGCCGGAATGGCGTATCTCACCGAAGTCCTCTTCCCGCAGGCGGAATAGGACCGCGCCATAGACCTTGGAATTGCCGCCGACGAAATAATGAAGGCCCGGCTTGAACGTCTCGCCGGACTCCGAGGTCCAGGTCTCGTCCACCTGATAGCGACCATCCACGAACACCGCTTTGGTATCCCAATTCTCGCGTTCGCGCTTCAGATAATCTCCGCGCTCAACGAGAAGGACGCGCTTGCCGGTCTGCGCGAGCTTCCAGGCCATGGTCCCGCCGCCCGGGCCCGAACCCACGATCACCACATCGTAGCGCTCTTCGATTTCAGCAGTCATGGAAGCCTCGTCATTCTATCGGGTGGCCGGATGCGATCAGATAGGATCGCAATCGACCTCGCCCATTCCGTAGATCGATCGACAGGAATAAGGCCGATTGGCCAATCCGTGCTTGCGTCGCGGCGCGTGCCGGATTATCTGTCCCCACGGCGGAGCGTAGCGCAGTCTGGTAGCGCACTTGGATGGGGTCCAAGGGGTCGGAGGTTCGAATCCTCTCGCTCCGACCATTTTCTTGAAAAATCGAGAACGACTCGGCAGCGTCAGAACGCGTCTGCGCCAACTGCTGCAAGCCCTGCCCGGCCGCATTCGAGATCCTGATCGCCCGTTCCCGAGCCCACACCGATGCCACCGACGACCTCGCCGTCGAAGGCGATCGGCAGGCCGCCGGGAAGGCCGGTCACGCTCAGTTGGGTCGCAAGCTCGATATGCGGGCGCATATGGTCGGGCACACTGCCCGAAGGAGTGCGATTGGACGCGGCGGTGCGCGCCTTGGTGAGCGCGCTCTTGCGGCTGAGAAACTTTGCGCCGGTCATCCGCACCTCGGCGATCGTTTCGCCCGAGGCATCGACCACCACGATGCATTGCGGCTGGCCGATCTCGCTTGCCTTGTCGATCGCCGCCGAAATCATGGCAAGCGCGCCCTCATGGGTGAGAACCTTGGTGTCTTTGGTGTTCATCGGTTCATTTCCTCCAACCGGTTGTCTTGGTCTACCGGACAAACCTGTCGCTTCCCGCGGCAAGTCAATATTTCGCTGACCAAAAGCGATGACCTCGACCGGATCTGCGCCCTGATGTTCTCGCGCGAACCAGGTCAAAGCACGAGCCTAGTTGGGGGTTTCGCTTGTCACCGGAATAGTGGTCGTCAGCCCGCGTTCGACCCGACCTTCCAGATCGATGGTCTTGCCGACATAAGGCACGATCCGTCCCTCGATCGTGCAGTCGTTGCCGACGAGTTCGCCGTTCTCGCCAAACGCGCCGGCACAGAAAGCCTGACCCGGCAAGCGCAGCTTTTCGGCGGTCAGGCCGATGAAATTGAGGAGCGTGCCGTTGGACGAAGGCTGGCAGCCGATATTAATGACGGCTTCGAAAGACCCTTCGTTTGCGGCGAAACTCTCCACCGTGTGGGCGTTCTGGTCCCAGCGAAGGGTCGGATCGATCGGCAGGTAGCTCGGGATCGCGACACCGAAAAGACTGGTGATATCATTGATGTTCAGCGTCAAAGGCGTGCAGATCTCGGACGCGTTGAGCCGCTCGGTCAGAATGTCGGGCGTCAGCAATGGTGCTTGTGTCTGCGCCTCTGTCGGCGCGGCCGCGGCGGGTGTGTCGGGTGCCGCATCGGACGGCGTCTGCGCAAGCGCCTGCGCGCTGAGACCAAGGCTGCAGGCAAGAATGCCAGCGATTGTGAGAATCGGTTTCAAAGTCGTAACATCCTTTAAAGATCAGGGATTCGGCCGACTGGGCTCGAGGTGTCGAGCACTGAAATAGGAATTGGCGAGGATATCGAAACCGGCTGAAACCGTGACTTGCACGCATTCCGGGCCAAGTGAATGGAGCGTGACTATCGAGACCGCCGATTAACGAAGATTATGGGACCGCCCCTTGAGTGCCATCATCGCCAAGCGCCTTCTCGCTGCAATCCCTGTGCTGTTTGGCCTGTCGATCATCGTCTTCCTGATGATCGCGCTGATTCCCGGCGATCCGGCGACCGCCATTCTTGGCTCATATGCGACGCCGGAGAATGTACGGGAGCTGAACGCCGATCTCGGGCTCGATAAGTCCCTGCCGCAGCAGTATTTCACCTGGCTTTCGGGTGTCCTCCAGGGCGATTTCGGCCGCTCCTACGCGCTCAACCGCCCGGTTATCGACGAGGTGCTGGAGCGCTTTCAGGCGACGCTGATCCTCGCCGGGGCATCTCTGTTTCTCGCCTCGCTCTTCGGGCTTTTGGCAGGGATCGTTTCGGCGGTTCGCCAGTTCGGGTTTGCCGACAAGGCGATCACGATCGCGGTGCTGATCGGCATTTCGGTGCCATCCTTCTGGCTGGGTCTCATCCTCATCCTGTTTTTCGCGGTGAAGATCAGGCTGTTTCCGGCGAGCGGCATGGAGGCGGTCTATGGCGGCGGCGGGCCGCTCGACATCCTCCACCATCTGGTTCTTCCGTCCGTGACCCTCGCTGTCGTCGCGACCGGCGTAATTGCACGGCTCACCCGCACGGCGATGCTGGAGGTTCTGCGGCAGGATTATATCCGCACGGCCCGGGCAAAGGGGCTTTCCGAGAGGCGGGTGATCTATGTCCACGCGTTCAAGGTGGCGCTTGTCTCGGTCATCCCGGTGATTGGCATCCAGGCCGGCTTCGTGCTCGGCGGCGCGGTTTATATCGAGACCGTGTTCCAGTGGCCCGGCATCGGCGCGATGCTCGTGAATGCGATTTCCCAGCGCGACATCCTGCTCGTTCAAGGCGGCGTTCTGGTGGTCGCCGCCTCCTATGTGCTGTTCAATCTTCTCGCCGACATCCTTCAGGTCGCGCTTGATCCGAGGCTGAAATGAGCGCGGTTGCTGCAAATGATCCCGAAGCGACGGCTGGCTCAGGTCGTCCATCGTCGCTCTCGCTTCTCCTCAACAACAAGCTCGCGACCTTCGGGCTCGCGGTGCTCGTGCTCGTGGTTCTCACGGCGCTCCTCGCGCCGATCCTTCCGCTTGCAGATCCGAACGCCACCGATCCGGCGAACCGCCTGATCCCCCCGTTTTCGGCCGGTCATCTCCTCGGCACGGATGCGCTCGGCCGCGACATGCTCTCCCGGCTGATCTGGGGAACGCGGGTGTCGCTTGCCGTGGGGCTCTCGGCCTCGCTGATCGCGGCCCTCGCAGGCTCTGCCATCGGCCTCGTCGCCGGCTATGCCGGCGGACGGACGGATCAGGCCCTGATGCGCTTCATCGATCTGATGATGGCCTTTCCCTATATCCTGCTCGCACTGGCGATCGTCGCCATACTCGGCCCCGGCCTCATCAACGCGCTCTATGCGATCGCGATCGTCAACGTGCCATTCTTCGCGCGCAATATTCGCGGCATCACCGTTGGGCTTGCGCGGCGAGAATTCGTCGATGCGGCGAGGCTCTCCGGCAAATCGAACCTCATGATCATCGTGACCGAGGTCCTGCCGAACGTCCTGCCGACCATCGTCATCACGCTGTCGACCACGATCGGATGGATGATACTCGAAACGGCTGGTCTCTCCTTTCTTGGTCTCGGTGCGCAGCCACCGCAGGCCGATCTGGGATCGATGCTGGGCGAAGGGCGTAAGGTGCTCTTCACCTCGCCCTTCGTATCGCTGGTCCCCGGCCTGATGATCTTCCTCATCGTCCTGTCGATCAATCTTCTTGGCGATGGCATTCGCGATGTGCTCGATCCGCGCCTTCGCTCCGGCGCACTTGCCCGCCCTTCCGCCCGCACGGCCATTGCTGGCGAAAGAGCGAAAGACGCAAGGCTGGAACAGAGCGACCGCGTTCTCGATGTGCGCGATCTCAAAACTGAATTCCGGATTGGCCGCAGCATTCACAAGGCGGTCGGCGGCGTCGACTTGGCCATTCGGCCGGGCGAATGTCTCGGGCTTCTGGGGGAATCGGGCTCGGGCAAATCGGTCACTGCGATGAGCCTCACAGGGCTCGTGCCCTCCCCGCCCGGGACGATCGCCGGAGGTCAGGTCGGATTTCTGAGTGAAGATCTACTCGATGTATCGGACAAACGCTTGCGCGATCTGCGTGGCGGCGACATCGCCTATGTCTTTCAGGACCCGCTGGCGACGCTTCATCCGCTTTTTACCGCCGGCGAACAGCTGATCGAGGCGATCCAGGCGCATCAGAGCTTCAGCCAGTCGCAGGCGCGCGACAAGGCGCTGACCTTGATGCGGCAGGTCCGTATTCCGAACGCCGAAGCGCGGATGAATGCCTATCCGCACGAGCTATCCGGCGGGCTACGCCAGCGCGTGTCCATCGCCATGGCGCTCGCAAACGATCCGAAACTGATCATCGCCGACGAACCGACGACCGCGCTCGACGTTACGGTGCAGGCACAGGTGCTGAAACTGCTCGACATTCTGCGAAAGGAACGCGGCACGGCCGTATTGTTCATTACCCACGATTTCGGCGTCGTCTCGGAAATCGCCGACCGCGTGGCCGTGATGTATGCCGGCCGTATCGTAGAGACCGGTCCGACAGACGAGGTGATGACAAACCCCGCGCATCCCTATACCCGGATGCTCGTCGATTGCGTGCCGGTGATGGGCGAACCGGACCGAAGGCTTTCCGCGATCAAGGGGCGCCCGCCTGCCGTCGACAGGCTGCCTGAGGGCTGCGCCTTCGCGCCGCGCTGCCCGCGCGCTGCTGCCGATTGCAGGACGGGCACCATTCCGATGGAACGGAAACGCGGCCACATCGAAGCGCGATGCATTCATCCACTTGCGGCCGGTGAAACGCTGGAGGCCAACGCGTGAGCCCCCTTCTGGACGTCACCAACCTGACACGCCGGTTCGGCGGCGGTCGGACGATCTTCGGACGCGCCAAACCCGAGCTGACCGCTGTTCGCGGCGTCGATTTTGCGATCGAACGAGGCGATACGCTCGGCATTGTCGGCGAGTCGGGCTGCGGGAAATCCACCCTCGCGCGCATGCTGGTGGGTCTCGATGCGCCGAGCGAGGGCATCATCCGGCTGAATGGCAAAGACTTGACGGACGGAGGCGCGAAAGCGCTCGCGCAGAAAGTGCAGTATGTGTTTCAGGACCCGGTTTCATCGCTCAATCCGCGCCACCGGATTCGGGCGATCCTCGAAGCGCCGATGAAGCATCTGCGGGGATTAAATGCGCGGGATCGGAAAATCCGACTTGAAGAGCTCTGCGAAGCCGTCAATCTCGATCCGGCGTTTCTCGAACGCTATCCGCATGAATTTTCCGGCGGTCAGGCCCAACGCATCGGTATCGCGCGAGCGCTCGCGGCCGATCCGGAGATCATCGTTCTCGACGAACCCGTTTCGGCGCTCGACGTTTCCGTTCAGGCGCAGGTCCTGAACCTCCTTGGCCGCCTGAAACGCGAGCGTGACCTGACTTATATCTTCATCAGCCACGATCTGGCAGTGGTGGAGAGCGTCGCAACGAGGCTCGCCGTGATGTATTTTGGACGGATCGTGGAAGAGGCACCAGATCACAGTGCCTTCGGTTCACCGCTTCACCCCTACACGGATCTTCTCTTGCGTTCTGCTCCGGTTCCCGGCCAGAAACGCATGTCCGAAGGCGGCGATACCGGCGAACTGCCGAACCCTTACGATCCGCCGAAAGGCTGCGCTTTCGCCGAGCGATGCCCGAAGGCAGAGAGCGATTGCCGAAAGACAGATCCAGCGCTCGAAGCGAAGATGGCAGGCTCGGATCGGCGGGCTGCCTGCCATCATCCGGTCACCGTTTGATACCGCCGGACAAATGAATTGACCGACAGGTCAATTCTGGTCCGACGAGTGGCTCGGGCGCCGCTCGGGCTCCCGAGGGCCGTATGAAACCATTGGTTTCAAAGGCCCGTGGGTATGACAAGCTTCCGGCGCTGACTTGAAGAGTGTGATGCCACGGTCATCGACTGTCGCAGGACGCAAAAATCTCGCGCCCGATCAGGTCGCACGCGAGATGTTTGTCGAGTCTTCACCATACCGGCCGCGATGCGCGTCGGTTGGGCTCCGGAGAAATGCCTCAGGCCGCCGCTTTTCGATGCGAACGCGATCCACCGGATGAAGAGCTGCTCGAATGGCCGGCGGCATCATCGAACTGGAAGCGTCGCGCGATGCTGTCGAGCTTCCGCGCTTCAGCCGCGAGCGACCTTGCGGAGGCTGTCGCCTCTTCGACGACGGCTGCGTTCTGCTGAGTGACCTTGTCCATATTGTCGGCGGCGCCGCTCAGCTCGCGAAGGCCTGTTGCCTGTGAGGTCGCGGCGGTCGCGATCTCGTTGATGACATCCGACATCGTCTTCACTTCGTGGACGATCTCGTCGAGGCTCTTGCCGGACGCTGTCACGAGCTCGACGCCGAGCGATACCTGTTCGGAGGAGGTGGAGATCAACCCCTTGATCTCCTTGGCAGCTTGTGCGGAGCGCTGGGCAAGCGCACGCACTTCCTGCGCCACCACGGCAAATCCGCGACCTGCCTCTCCGGCGCGCGCCGCCTCTACGCCAGCGTTGAGCGCGAGAAGGTTGGTCTGAAAGGCAATTTCATCGATCACGGAGATGATCTGATTGATCCGGTTTGACGACTCTTCGATCTGGGTCATCGCTCCGATCGCTTTGGTGACGACGGCGCCGCCGCTTTCAGCCTTGGAGCGCGCACTCTGCGCGACTTTCTTCGCTTCGCCGGTATTCTTTGCGGTCTCATCGACGGCCCGCGAGATCTCGTTCAGCGCAGCGACTGTCTGTTCGAGCGTTGCAGCTTGGTGCTCGGTCCGCCGGGAGAGATCGTCCGACGTACTCGCGATTTCTTCCGATGTGGATGAGACGGAGCGGACCGATGTCGCGACCTCCGACAAGGCGAGCGAGAGTGCGACGACCGCCGAATCGAAGTCGTTTCCGATCTTGTCGAAACCGTCCGGCATGTCCTTGGAAGCACGAACGCAGAGGTTGCCTGATGCGATCTTCGAAAGACCGTTCGCAAGCACGTCGAAAGCCCGCTTCTGCTTCGCTGTAGCGGCTTCTTCCGCCTTTTTCTGCTCTTCCTGCAAGTTTCTCAAATCGACCATGATGGTCATGTCGACGAGGAAGCAGGAGAGCGCCGGCCGCTCATCGACTTCGGTCGCAACAAACGTGACAAAACCGGGAAACTGCGAGCCATCAAGGCGCTTGATGCGCCACTCGAAACGGGTAATGCCGTCGCGAACCGCGTTTTTCATATGCGCGGTGAGACCGTCGGCGCTTTTACTACCGTCCGGCTGCAATTCGGGCGAAATTTGAACGGGTTTCAGTCCGGTAATCTGCTCTTTCGGGCCTTTCAGAAATATCTCGGTTGCAGCGTTGCAGTCCGAAATGACGCCGTCCTGAATGATGAACAAAGCGTCCGGGGAAGTCCTGAAGAGCGCTTCAGCCACCTGCTCGCCGTAGCTGAGTTTTTGACGTTTTTTCTTGAACAAGTCTAAGTTCCCTCGATCCAGCACCCGTGAATGCCCGTCCCATCATGAAGGAAATTCATCAACGAAACGTTAGAGACCGGCTATTTTAATGAAATCTTCATCGATATACCGGCGGTCCGGCGGTCCCTCGAATACAGTCTGACTGGCGTCACGTCCGACGGAGGTTTCGGCCTGCAGGTGCAGGAGATTTGTAGGCCCAGCGGCTTGCGCAGGTCTTGAATCAGTCTGGCGCGTCCGCGACATCGACGACGCGCAGACGAACTTGCTCCTGCCCTCGAAAACGGTCGAGCGAGAGAGAGCCGGCAATATGGATCGGGCGATCCGACCGGTTCAGCAGCCGCTCGCCGATCGGCGTTTCGGCCTGCTTGAAGGCGATGATATCCGCCCGCCCACCAGACGGCCCGCCGACATTCGCGCGAACATGAGCGTGGCCGACGATGGAGGCGTTGAGGACACGCAGGTTTCCAAGAGCGAAGACCGGCGTCGAATGCCCCTGCCCGAATGGCCCAGCCGCCTCGACGGCACGGTAGAGATCCGGCGAAAGGCCGGATGCGCCGAGAGCCCCGTCGATGCTCAGGCTTTCGCTCGCCCGGGTGCGGTTTACGGCCTCCAGCGCACGCTCCTCGACGAAGGCGCGAAAGTCGGACATGCGCTCTCGCTGGATGGTGATGCCAGCCGCCATTGCGTGGCCGCCGCCCTTATCGAGAATCCCCTCGGCCACCGCATCGCGCACGAGCCGGCCGAGATCGACACCGCTGATCGAACGGCCGGAACCGCTTCCCTTTCCGTTCGCATCGAATGCTACGGCGAAGGCCGGTCTGCGAAAGCGCTCCTTGAGCCTTGCCGCCAAAAGGCCGACGATTCCCGGATGCCAGTCGCTTGAGGAGGTCACGAGAACGGGAGGCCCCTCCCCGGTTCCGATCTCGCGCAGAACCGCCTCTTCGGCATCGCGGAGCATGACCTGCTCCATGGCCTGACGCTCCCGGTTGAAACCGTCGAGCCTTACCGCGAGCGCTTCGGCCTCAGCCGCATCGCTGAGGCAGAGGAGACGGCTTCCGAGCGCCGCATCGCCGATCCGTCCCCCGGCATTGATTCGGGGACCAAGCAGGAAGCCCAAATGATGAGGCTCGATCGGACCGGAAAGCCGCGCGATCCGTGTCAGTGCGGAGAGCCCGACATTTTCCATCGTCCGCATCACCTTTAGGCCCTGAACGACGAAGGCGCGGTTGAGCCCGGTCAGCGGAACCACGTCGCAGACCGTCGCGAGCGCGACAATATCGAGCCAGGCTAGAATATCGGGCAGTTCCGTCGTGCCCCGTTTGCGCAGGGCACGGTTGACGGCGACCAGCGCCATGAAGATAACGCCGGCAGCACAAAGATAGCCGAGACCGGCGACATCATCCTGCCGGTTCGGATTAACGAGGGCCGTGGCCGCCGGAATGTCCGGTCCCGTCTGGTGATGATCGAGAACGACGACATCGGCCCCGGCAGCCTTTGCGGCCTCGATTGGATCGAAGCTGGCGGTGCCGCAATCGACCGTGACGACAAGGCTCGCCTCAGAGGCGAGTTCACCCATGGCGGCAACGCTCGGCCCGTACCCTTCCGTCACGCGGTCGGGGATGTAGATGCGGGCATCGATCCCGAAATGGTTCAGATATCGCCACATAAGCGCGGCCGAGGATGCCCCGTCCACATCGTAGTCACCGAAGATCGCGACACGTTCACGCTTTTCGATGGCCGAGGCGATCCGATCGGCCGCCGCGTCCATATCGGTGAGAGCGGACGGGTCCGGCATTAGGTCACGCAGGCGCGGCGCGAGGAAGACGTGGGCCTCATCGCCCGTCACGCCGCGGGCAGCGAGCACGCGCGCGACGATCTCGTCGATCCCCTGCTTTTGGCTCATCGCGAGCGCCAGCGCTTCGCCGCGCTCGTCGAGCGCCGCGCGCCACTTGCGTCCGCTGAGCGACTGCTCCACTCCCAGAAATGCTTGTCCGTTCCGCGCCATGACGCCCTCATAGACGATGCGGCGGCCGAGCGGGAGGGCAAGCGGACGCAGTGGTCCAAACCTTTCGTCGACAGCCGGCCGGCGCCTGCGGCCCAGATGCCGCAGCGCCTTGATTCACCTCTGCCGAGCGATACCCTTACCTCGACAGAACGATTGAAATGGCGGGCCAGCCTTGATCTATATTTTTCTGAACATCGTTCCCATCCTCGCAGCGACGATCGCCAGCCTTGCGTTCGGAGCCGCCCTTGCGGCGGTCGTGCCGTCCTCAGGTGCCGGCAATCGGCGGTCCATTGGCTTTATCGCGATCGTCTTCCTTGCCGAATTCTGGCTCTGCTCGATCCTTGCCGGCGCGCTGATTCTCGCTCCGCCGGAAGCCGGCGAATGGACGATGGCCCTCGGGAGTGCCGTCGTCATCTGGATCGGCTTCGTCGTCCCCGCGCTCGTGGTATCCCTCGGCTACCGCAACGTATCGGTGGGGCGGACCGCGCTTCATTGTGCCCATTGGTTCGGCGCGATGTTCATCATGGCTCTGGTTCTGAAGACGATCGGTCTCGTTCCGCCGCCAGGTGCGCCGGGTGCTTCCGGCTGACGAACCCAAGAGTTGCGCCAAGCGCGCGCCCTGCCCCTTTGTCGCTGCGATGCGTTGATGCTAAAGCGCCGATAAGACTCTACCTTGTCATGAAAGACGTCATGGACAACGATATCGCCATCACGCCGGACCTCATCGCGGCGCACGGCCTGAAGCCGGACGAATACGAGCGCGCGCGCGGGCTGATCGGCCGCGATCCGACGATCACCGAGCTTGGCATCTTCTCGGCCATGTGGAACGAGCACTGTTCCTACAAATCGTCCAAGAAGTGGCTGCGAACCCTCCCGACGAAGGGCGAGCGCGTGATCCAGGGACCGGGCGAAAATGCCGGTGTCGTTGATATCGGCGATGGGCTCTGCGTGGTCTTCAAGATGGAGAGCCACAACCACCCGTCCTTCATTGAGCCCTATCAGGGTGCGGCGACAGGCGTTGGCGGTATCCTCCGCGATGTCTTCACCATGGGCGCACGACCGATCGCGGCGATGAACGCTCTGCGCTTCGGCGAGCCAAGCCATCCCAAAACACGCCATCTGGTTGCGGGCGTCGTCGCGGGCGTCGGCGGATACGGCAATTCCTTTGGCGTTCCGACCGTCGGCGGCGAGGTGAATTTTCACGCGCGCTACAACGGAAACTGCCTCGTCAATGCCTTTGCCGCCGGTCTCGCGAAAACCGACGCCATCTTCTATTCGAAGGCCGAGGGTGTTGGACTTCCCGTCGTCTATCTCGGCGCAAAGACCGGACGCGACGGGGTTGGCGGCGCGACCATGGCATCGGCAGAATTCGACGAGACCATCGAAGAGAAGCGCCCGACCGTTCAGGTGGGCGACCCCTTTACCGAAAAGTGCCTGCTGGAAGCCTGCCTTGAACTGATGCAGACGGGCGCCGTCATCGCGATCCAAGACATGGGCGCGGCGGGGCTCACCTGCTCGGCGGTCGAGATGGGCGCGAAGGGCGATCTCGGCATCGAGCTCGACCTCAATGCCGTGCCGGTTCGCGAAACATCCATGACGCCCTACGAGATGATGTTGTCGGAGAGCCAGGAGCGCATGCTCATGGTGCTGCGGCCAGACAAGCGCGAGGTCGCAGAAGCGATCTTCAAGAAGTGGGATCTCGACTTCGCCATCGTTGGCAAGACCACCGACGACAAGCGATTCCGCATCATGTTCGACGGCAAAGAGGTTGCCGATCTTCCGATCAAGGAACTGGGCGACGAAGCGCCGGAATATGATCGTCCGTGGGTAGAATCGAAGCCACGTGCGGAGATTGCGGCAGCCGATCTCGCCGAGCCCGCCGATTACGGCGCGGTGCTTCTGAAGCTTCTCGGCTCGCCGGACCTCTGCTCGCGCCGTTGGGTCTATGAACAATACGATACGCTGATCCAGGGCAACACGCTGCAGCGACCGGGCGGCGACGCAGGTGTCGTGCGCGTCGACGAGCATCCGACGAAGGCGCTCGCCTTCTCGTCCGATGTCACGCCTCGCTACTGCGATGCCGATCCCTATCGTGGCGGGGCCCAAGCCGTCGCAGAATGCTGGCGCAACCTGACGGCCGTCGGCGCGACGCCACTGGCAGCGACCGACAACCTCAATTTCGGCAATCCGGAAAAGCCGGAGCTGATGGGCGTGTTCGTCAAGGCCGTCGAAGGCATTGGCGCGGCCTGCGAGGCCCTGTCCTTCCCGATCGTTTCAGGCAATGTCTCGCTATACAACGAGACCTACGGGCAGGCGATCCTGCCGACCCCGACGATCGGCGGTGTCGGCTTGATCGAGGACCGCACGAAGACCGCCACGATCGGCGCGATGGAAGACGGCGATATTCTCTTCCTCGTCGGCGCGGATGGGACCCATCTCGGCGCCTCAATCTATCTGCGCGAGATCGAAGGTCGTGAAGAAGGCAGCCCGCCGCCGGTCGACTTCGATGCCGAGCACCGCCATGGCGATTTCGTTCGCAAGCTGATCACCGGCGGGATCGCCAAGGCCTGCCATGACCTTTCCGACGGCGGCCTTGCGGTCGCACTTGCCGAGATGTGCATCACTTCGGGGCGCGGCATGCGGATCGATGCCGGGCAGGGCTTCGGCCACGCTCTCCTCTTCGGCGAGGATCAGGCTCGTTACGTGATCGCGGTCAAGCCGGAAGAAGCGGAGCGGATTGCGAAGGAAGCCGAAATCGCGGGCGTCCCGGTTCGCCGCTTGGGCGTTGCCGGCGGTACCCGCCTGACAATCGACAATCGTCTGGACCTCGATGTCGGCAACATCACGGTCGCACACGAAGGCTGGTTCCCGGACTTCATGTCTGGCGAGATCGTCGAACCGGCAGCGGCCTGAACGATAACGGGGCGAAGCGATTGCAGGGCGGGCGCTTCGCGCTTACCTTCGCAGAAGAAAGCCGAAACAAGCGAGGAAACCGCCGATGCCGATGAATGCCGGTGATATCGAACGCATGATCAAGGAAGCGATTCCCGACGCGTCCGTCACGATCCGTGATCTTGCAGGCGATGGCGATCACTATGCGGCCGAGATCGTTTCGGAAAGCTTCCGGGGCAAATCGCGCGTTCAGCAGCATCAGGCGGTCAACCGCGCGCTGAAGGGCAAATTGGGTGACGAACTTCATGCACTCGCATTGCAGACAAGCGCCCCGAAGGATTAGTCGGTCGGACACGCAAACTGGAAACGGCCTGCCTTTCTGATTGCCGAACACCAAAATTCCCACCTCGGGCTTTCAACCCGAAGACGACAGGAAGACGAAAAATGAGCAGCATCAACGACTGGATCTCGAACGAAGTGAAGTCGAACGACGTCGTCGTTTTCATGAAGGGCACGCCGTCCTTCCCGCAGTGCGGGTTCTCCGGCCAGGTGGTCCAGATCATGGACTATATGGGCGTCGAGTATAAGGGCGTGAACGTTCTCACATCGGACGAGCTCCGCCAGGGCATCAAGGAATACAGCGACTGGCCGACGATCCCGCAGCTTTATGTAAAGGGCGAGTTCGTGGGCGGTTGCGACATCGTGCGCGAGATGTTCCAGGCCGGAGAGCTCAAGCAGCACTTCGAAGACAACGGCATTGCCACCACAGCTCCCCAGCCGGCTGCGGGCTGACACCTACCGTACAGCGAAATGCAGTCTCGAGGGCCCGCCGACAGGCGGGCTCTTGTCGTTTGTGGATACGCCGCGGCGATCAATGCGATTTGTGAAACGTACTGTTTCGTAGGCTTGCCGATATTTCTGCACCGCACAAATAACAAGCGTTACGAATAATCTGAAAGCATCATTCATGCCCGTCGCGCCGAACTCTGAAACGCGAGGCCTTCCCTATTGGGAACTCGTCACCCTGATTGCGTGTCTGATGGCGCTCAATTCGGCCGCGATCGACATTTTCATTCCCGCTCTTCAGGACATAGGCTCCGCTCTGGGTGTTGGCGCGGAAAATCAGCGGCAGCTGGTCATTACGGCCTATCTTCTCGGCTTCGGCGCGGCGCAGCTGATCTTCGGCCCACTCTCCGACCGCTTCGGGCGACGGCCGGTTCTCCTCGCCGGTCTCGGGATCTATATCGCCGCCTCGCTGGTGGCGATCGCGACCCCGACCTTCGAGGTTCTTCTCGCGCTGCGCGCCGTTCAGGGCATCGGCGCGGCGGCGACCCGCGTCATTGCGATTTCAGTGGTCCGCGACTGCTTCGGCGGCCGCAAGATGGCGAGCGTCATGTCGCTGGTCATGATGGTGTTCATGGCGATCCCGGTCGTCGCGCCGAATATCGGCCAAGGCATCATGCTGTTCGGGTCCTGGCGTGAAATCTTCGTCGCCATCGCTCTCTTCGCCTGCGCCATCGGCATCTGGGCCTTTACCCGTCTGCCGGAAACGCTCGCTCCGGAAAACAGACGGGAGCTGACCGGCAAACGCGTTTTCGAAGCGTTCCGGATCGTCGTCACGAACCGTGTCGCCTTCGGCTACACGATGGCGACATCGCTGATTTTCGGAGTTCTGTTCGGCTTCATCAATCAGGTGGAGCAGATCTTCACGCAAACCTATGAACTCGGCCCCTCCTTCACCCTGATCTTCTCGATCACCGCCGTCTTCATGTCGCTCGCGTCCTTCCTGAACTCAAGGCTCGTCGAGCGGTTCGGCATGCGCCGTCTCTCGCACGGGGCGCTGTTCGGCTTTCTGGGGCTCGCTCTCTTCCATGCCTTCGTCGCCTACGAGTTTGGCGGCGCGACGCCGATCTGGTTCTTCGTTCCTATCATCACCCTGAATTTCTGCCTGTTCGGTTTCATCGGCACGAATTTCAACTCGCTCGCCATGGACCCGCTTGGCCATGTCGCGGGAACGGCGTCCTCCGTGCTCGGCTTCATGCAGACATTCGGCGGCGGCATCTTCGGCGCGATCATCGGCTCCTATTACGACGGCAGCATCGTGCCGTTGCTGGTGGGTTTTTGCGTTCTCGGAACGGGCGCGCTCATCTGTGCGCTCGTGGCCGATGGCGGTCTTTTCAAGCGAAAGAATCGACGTCCGCGCGATCCCGAAGAACAACCGGCCGAGTAAGGCTTGCAATGATCGCACCCGCAGGACACGCGTTCCGCACGGCAAAATGTTGCCGTTCCGTGACATCCGCTAGCCGAACGGTGCACAGCCGGGGCTTGCCCGACGCTTTTGCTTGCCTAGTGCAGATCGCTTTCGCACACTTGGGATGAAGGGCCGTGACGCAGTCACGACGTTGAGCGTGATAACGCTTTGGAAACCATGTTTCCTGCAGACTCGCGCGGAACCCAGCCGAAGATATCCGTGTGGTGAGCCCCATGATCAATACCCGTCGCGGCGTCTTCGCCGCTATCGCCCTGTCGTCGGGGCTTCTTATGTCCGGCTGTTCAAGCATGCCCGGTCCTTCGAGCCGCGTCCTCGGCTACGCCTTCAATGGCGGCCTGTCCGGCATGTACGGTTCTTTTGAGGACGGTGGGCGCGTCGTTCCGGCCATTCCGGCCTCGGTTCTCAAGGATCGTAATGTTCGCCGCGAGGTCGTCTGGACCGGCAAGGAAAAGCCGGGCACGATCGTCGTCGATCCGGAAAACCACTATCTGTTCCTGGTTGAGGAAGGCGGCACGGCAAGGCGCTATGGAATTGGCGTCGGCAAGCAGGGCTTTGCCTTCTCGGGCACGACAACCGTCAAGAGGAAGGCCGACTGGCCGGGCTGGACGCCCACGAACAACATGATCAATCGCGATCCGGACCGCTACAAGCAATATGCCGGCGGCGTTCCGGGCGGCCTCAACAATCCGCTGGGCGCGCGGGCGATGTATCTTTATCGCGGTGGTCGCGACACGCATTTCAGAATTCACGGCACGAACGAGCCCCACACGATCGGCCGGTCGATGTCCTCGGGCTGCATTCGCATGATGAACCAGGATGTGATCGATCTCGAACAGCGGGTTCCGATCGGGACCAAGGTCATCGTTCGCCGGGGCGCCTATCAGGATGGTGCCGCCACCGTCTGATCAGGAACGACGGCAAGAGATGAAGAGCCGGCGCGACGAGGCGATCGCGCCGGCTTTTCTGTTTTCAAGCGAGTTTTTGAGCTTCAGCCGTTCGCAGGCTCGAAGTTCAGCGCCACGCCGTTGATGCAATAGCGCTGGCCACTGGGCGGCGGTCCGTCCGGAAACACATGGCCGAGATGACTGCCGCATTGGCTGCAATGGCATTCCGTCCGCACCATGCCGTGGCTGGTGTCACGGCTTTCCTCGACGGCTCCGTCGACGGGCGTATCGAAACTCGGCCAGCCTGTTCCGCTCTCGAACTTCGTCTTTGAGATGAACAGCGGTTGCCCGCAGCCTGCGCATGTGAAGGTGCCAGGGCGCTTCTCCGCAAGAAGTCCGCAGCTGCCCGGCCTCTCGGTGCCATGCTTGCGCATCACCTGATACTGTTCCGGCGTCAGCAGTTGGCGCCATTCCTCGTCGGTGCGGGTAACGGGAAAATGCTGCTCGCTTTGTGCGTCCATGATGATGGCTCCTCGAAATCTCTTCTCTCCAATGTGGTGAGTTGAGCCCGGCGAGCAAGATGGACCCTACCTCTTGTTCAGATTGTCGCGCCCTCCGGTTTTCGCAATCGCGGCGGAACGGGAGTCCACTCACATGACTTTTAATGCAGGAAGCGACGTCCCGATTTGAGGGCGAAGCGATAAATCAAAGCAGATCCGGTAAGGAGCGTATCAAGAGTGACCAAGGGACCGACGAAATTCGACAATCAACAGAACCAACCGGACGTGCAGGACCGCGATCAGGACCTTGGTTTCCGCAAGCAGGCACCCAAAGCCAGACCGTCACAGGACAACGACTTCGATCGGCCGGGCAGCCCCGATGAGCTCGGCGGCGAGTTGGAAAGACGCCCATCCCGCGCGGTGGAAGTGGATGAAGACACCGACGACCTGAAAAAAGGTCCCCGCGACCTCGAGGAATAGGCTGCGTTCTGACAGATCGATCGGGCCGGCCTATGCAGCCGGCCCCACAACTGGTTCCACGACGGGACCAACGGTCGGGGGTCGCGGGTCGCGCGTCCTCACTCGATATCCGAGGAAGCGACGAACGCGCAGCCCTCCTCTCCCATCGCTTTTCGGGCCGCCTCTTTCGAACCATTCATATCGATCGCCCGGCAGGCATCCTCGATCACGAAAACCTCTAAGCCGGCCCGGCGGCCATCCTGCGCCGTCCAGCTGACGCAGAAATCATAGGCAAGGCCGCACACGAAGATGCGGGTGACGCCTCTTTCCCGCAGATAGCCGGCAAGGCCGGTATCGGTCGTTCGATCGGCTTCCCGAAACGCGGAGTAGCTGTCGACCTTCGGATGAAAGCCCTTGCGGACGATCATCTGCACCTGCGGAACATTGAGCTGCGGATGAAACTGAGCGCCGCCGGACCCCATGATGCAGTGATCGGGCCACAAGACTTGCGTGCCGTAGGACAGCTCAATCGTCTCGAACGATTGCATGCCATGGCTGCTCGCAAAGGACGCGTGGCCCGGCGTGTGCCAGTCCTGGGTCTGGGCAACGATATCGAATCGCTTCACCAGCGCATTGATGATCGGCACGACGGCATCGCCGTCAGGAACCGCGAGCGCACCGCCCATGCAAAAATCATTCTGCACATCGACGATGATCAGGGCGTCCGTCTCGTTCGGCTTGATCGTCACCATATCGCGGCGTCTCCTGTTCATGATCCTTTCTCGCTATCTCGTTCGCGGAAGCGATCCTGCAATATGGTCAAAGACACGTGCTTTTTGACGGCCATCCCTTGGCGAAACGCGACATTGCGCCAACATGGTGCCTCAACTAAGTCTCTTGTCTTGCGAAGGTCTCGTCCATGAACCGTTCCCGGCTCATTCTTGCAGCCTCATTCCTCGCCGTCGGTTTTTCCGCAAATCCTGTGTTTGCACAGACGGCCGAGTCGGGGACGCCGCTTCCCGAACAGACCCTAAGCGATCCAGCGCAGTCGCTGACCGGGCAGGATGATCCCATCATCTCGAATCTGGTCGATGTGTCCCTTGGAGACTGGGACGTTCGCACGGAAATCTCAAAACAGCTGGATATCGCGATCTCGGACGTTCCCCTGACGATCGTGGTGGAACCCGAACTTGCAAGCGAGATCTGTCCGGTTCGCGATTCCGATCTGAAGCAGCAGCAGGACGTAAGCGCCGTGCGCACATGCGCCGCAAAATCCGTGAATGACGACCTTCTCAAAGCCGTCCGCTCGAGCGTCGAGCAGCCCGAGTCCGAAGGGATCGATCTCGGAACGGCCTCCGATGGCCAAACCGGCTCACAGGCAGACAGCGATGCTGGCGGATCTCAATCCCAGAACTCATCTGGTGGCGGCTCTGCTTCGTCCTCTGGCAACTGACGACACAGCTCGTATGCAGAATTGCGGTGGCGCCTGTTCACCGCGCTGACAATCACCAGGTCTCCGTGCTGCGCTCGGGACATGACAAACACGTCAGCTCGACCTTTTCGCAACAGCATCCTTCAAGATGCGCAACCGAAGAAACCTTTCCAAAACCTGTCATAGCTTTGCCGGATTTTGGGACTTTGGCTTCAGGAACGGCACGTGATGCCAGAGCGGCGGCGAGCCGCGATCCGGAGCCTATGGAGGCTACCGAAGACGTGGCTCTGCCCAATTCGAAGATGAGTGGAAAGCGACAAGTCGATGCGTGTATTTGGAACGCTGGTCTCGGTCATGGCGATCGGTTTCCTCTCGGGCTGCGTGAGCGATTCGGGAGAAGCGATCGACAATGTCTTCGACCCGGTCGCCTATCAGGAAGACGCTCACTGCAAGAGCCTTCTCTTGAAGCCGGGCGAACTGGTTTATGCGCAGTGCCGCCTCGCCATGTCGCAGACCTATCTCAAGAACTACAACGCGCGGAAGCGTACGATCGAAGCGGAAATGGGCACGTCGATTTCCCAGCCGTTCGAACAGGCCCTGCGCGCCGATGCATTCTGCAATTACGACGAGGCCATGAAGGTGGCGCCGAACGCCTTCGACGAGAGCGTTGCCGCCAATCTTGCTTATGCCAACTGCGATTCGACCCGCGCCGCCGTCGAGCAGGAGGTTGCTGCTCTCGGCCGCGATCCGGCCACGTTCACCATGGCGGAACAGCCAACCGTCCTGAAGCACAATGTGCAGACGATCCGCGACACGAAGGCGGTCATCAATGGGCCTGGCGCCTGATACCGCCGGACGAAGGAATTGCCCCGTTGGGTCAATTCATTCGTCCGGCAAACGGCTCAAACGCCGCTCGGGCTGCCGACGACCCATGAAACCGATGGTTTCAAAGGTCCGCCGGTATGATACGCCGGCAGCGAGCGACAATCAGCGGACGGCAATTTCCCCGATCGGGCGGATACACAGCTGAACGACGGTGAAGAAATAAGACAAAACAGAAAGGCCGGACACATCATGTCCGGCCTTTCTGATTCTGAGCCTGCGCAATTTGTTGTCGGCTTTTGCCGACAAAGCGTCAGTTCGCTGCGCCGCTGCCGCTCCCGGCACCGTCAGCCGAGGACGAGCCCGGCGTTGCATCGGACCCGGAACTCCCGGCATCGGCAGGAGCTTCGTTTGCCCCGTCCGCGAACTTCGCCTTGCAGGATTGGGATGTGGTCTGAAGGAAGCTGAAGATGTCCTTCTGATCCGCCTCGCTCACGCGGCCATCGCTGATCATGCGATCGGATACGGGCGGGGCGATGACGGACGCGATCAGATAGTCACGCTGCGGGTCGGACAACCCGTCGATCGAGGCCTCGGCAAGACATCCGCAGGCGGGCTTGCTCATGTCCTTCATCTGGATGCCGCAGAGACCTGTGATCAGTTCGATCTGGTTGCCTTCAGAATAGCGCGGCAGCTCGAACTTTTCGCCAACCTGATTGCTCGGCATCTCGCCCTGAATAGCCGGAGAATCAGAGCTGTTGTCGTCGCTTTCCGAAGAGCCGCTCTCCATGGTGGCCGACGGCTCGTCCGCGGCGGACTGGTCTGAAGCGCCATCTTGCGCAAAACCTGCCGTCGAAAGGCCAAGGACCAGAACAGCCGCGATTGCGAAAGCGCTCGATTGTCTCTTGAGGACGTGGTGCATGTTTTCTCCCGATCTTTTCTTGGGCCGCTTCGTAAAACGAATCAGCATTTTTTGGTGCCTATCCAAGGTCGAAGGCCAGACGCCGAGCCGCGTGATTCTGCAGCTGAGTGCGCCGGGACAGATGCGACACCATCCGCCGTCATAACGGCGGAATGGGAGGCAGGACTATTAAATCTTGGAAAGGACTGACACCGATCGACAGAACACAGCGCCCGGTCCCAGGCCGGAACGTCAGGACCGGCACGGGACCAGGCGGTTTCGATGATCAGTAAACGCGCTTCTTCGGCGCCATCTTTTCTTCCGGCATGCCCTCGGCGATGAAGTCGACGTGGACGGGTCGGTAGGAGAGATCGACCTTGCCGCTATCGGAGACTGTCGCCAGCGTGTGGTGACGCCAGTTCTGGTCGTCGCGCTCGGTGAAGTCCTCGCGGGCATGGGCGCCGCGGCTCTCCTTGCGGGCCTCGGCCGAGTAGACCGTGGCGATGGCATTCGCCATGAGGTTCTCGAGCTCGAGCGTTTCAACGAGATCCGAATTCCAGATCATCGACCGGTCGTTGACCCGTAGATCCGAGAGTTCGCCCCAGATCTGCGAGATACGCTGGCAGCCATTTTCGAGGGTTTCCTGCGTACGGAAGACGGCAGCATCTTCCTGCATCGCCTTCTGCATGCGCTCGCGGACGGCAGCCGTCGGATTCGAGCCGCTTGCATGACGGATCTTGTCGAAGCGCGACATGATCTTGTCGCAGGCCGCTTCGTTGATCTGCGGGGTCGGCGCATTGCGATCCACAACCTGACCGGCCTTGATCGCCGCCGCGCGTCCGAAGACGACAAGATCGATCAGCGAGTTCGAACCGAGGCGGTTGGCACCGTGAACCGAGGCGCATCCTGCTTCGCCGACGGCCATCAAGCCGGGCACGATCGCGTCCGGATTGTCGGCGGTCGGGTTAAGCACCTCGCCGTGATAGTTCGTCGGGATGCCGCCCATATTGTAGTGGACGGTCGGCAGGACCGGAATCGGCTCGCGGGTCACATCAACGCCGGCAAAGATCTTCGCGCTTTCGGAAATGCCCGGCAAGCGTTCGTGGAGGATCTTCGGGTCGAGATGGTCGAGGTGAAGGTAGATGTGATCCTTCTCCTTGCCGACGCCCCTGCCCTCGCGGATTTCCATGGTCATGCAGCGCGAGACGACGTCGCGTGAGGCGAGATCCTTCGCGGATGGCGCATAACGCTCCATGAAACGCTCGCCCTCGGAATTGACGAGATAACCGCCCTCGCCGCGCACACCTTCAGTAATGAGGCAGCCGGCACCATAGATACCCGTCGGGTGGAACTGCACGAACTCCATGTCCTGCAGGGGCAGGCCTGCGCGGGCGACCATGCCGCCACCGTCGCCGGTGCAGGTATGGGCGGAGGTCGCCGAGAAATAGGCGCGACCATAGCCGCCCGTCGCCAGCACCACCATCTTGGCCGAGAAGCGATGGATCGTTCCGTCGTCGAGATCCCACGCCACGACGCCAGTGCAGCGGCCATCGTCGGACATGATGAGATCGAGTGCGAAATACTCGATGAAGAACTGCGCGTGGTTCTTGAGCGACTGGCCATAGAGCGTGTGAAGGATCGCATGTCCGGTCCGGTCCGCGGCCGCGCAGGTGCGCTGCACCGGGGGACCCTCGCCGAAGTTCTGCATGTGACCACCGAACGGACGCTGATAGATCAGGCCGTCTTCGGTGCGCGAGAACGGAACGCCGTAGTGCTCAAGCTCATAGACCGCCTTGGGCGCTTCCATGGCCAGATACTGCATGGCATCGACATCGCCGAGCCAGTCCGAACCCTTCAGCGTATCGTAAAGATGCCACTGCCAGGAATCGGGCGTCATGTTCTTCAGCGACGCCGCGATGCCGCCTTGAGCTGCGACCGTATGCGAACGCGTCGGGAAAACCTTCGTTATGCAGGCCGTGCGCAGCCCCTGCTCGGCCATGCCGAGCGTGGCGCGCAGTCCGGACCCGCCGGCGCCGACGACGACCACGTCGAACTCGTGGTCGACATAGGTGTAGGCCTTGCCATTCTGCTTTGCCGATTGGCGATGCGGCTGGCCGTTCGCTTCGTTATCCGCCATGATTTAGACTCCGAAACTCATTTTCACGATCGCATAGAGGCCAAGGGCCGCGATCAAACAGGCGAAGAAGGTGTTGGCGATCGCCAGCGGCCACTTCATCGGCCCATGAACGTAATCCTCCAGGATCGTCTGCATGCCAAGCCGCATATGGACGCAGGCCGATACGATCATCAGCGCCGCGAGGGTGCCGATGATGGGATTGCCGAAGGTCTCACGCACCTCGGTCATATCGTCGCCGATCGACGCCAAAACGACGATCAGGAAGGTCGTGAACAGCACGAGATTGGCGATCGCCGTCAGGCGCTGCTGCCAGAAATGCTCCGTGCCGCCGCTCGAGGCGCCCATTCCGCGAACGCGGTTGAGGGGTGTCCGCATGTCAGCCATCGAAAGGTCCTTCCTCTTAAAAAATCCAGATGCCAAGCCAAAGGATCACGGTCAGGCCCAGCGATCCGATCAGCGTCATCTGCGCGAACTTCGTCGAGGTCTCCTTGGAGAGCCCGTGACCGGTATCCCAGATGAAATGCCGGATACCGCCAAGCGCGTGATGAAAGAGCGCCCAGCTGTAGCCCATCAGGATCAGGATGCCGAAGAACGAGCCGAAGAACCAGGATGCGGTCTCGAAGGCCTCTTCACCGCTGGCCGCCGCGGCAAGCCACCAGACGATGAGGATCGTGCCGAAATAGAGCGCGCCGCCGGTGATGCGATGAACGATCGACATCGCCATGGTTGGGCGAAATTTGTAGATCGTCAGATGGGGCGAAAGTGGTCGGTTCGACTTCACGTCGGACATCTCGGTCCTTTCCGTCTTCCAATGCGAGCAGCCTGGCAGCTCTTGATGCGGCGCACCATAAACCGATGCGCCGGCTTTGTTCTAGATCGTCTCTAAAAGCAGCAACAGCCGTGCGAAAGCAAGGTGCGTGAGGCTTCTGTGAAGTGTTCAATGCGCGATGCTGACATTCAATCGATTGGATCGCCCCGGTGGGAACCTCGCGCGTCCGCATGAGTGAATTCGTCGCTCCTCCACGAATCATACGAAATCCGTTGGCCCGCTTCGCGAAAACGGATTTGGAAACATTCCTGCGTCGCTTGGGGCTTCGATACGGTCCCCGCCTCAACCAGCCGGATACGGTATCAATGGGGCGGAAGACTCCGGTCGGAAAAGCGGATGACGAAGCTTTTCCAGTCCGCAGGCGCGGCAACCCGTTCGTAGAGCTGGCGACCGGCTTCCGGATTGCGCGGCGAGTGAAGCACAAGTTTCGACCAACCGCGCGGGTCCGCCTCCTCCGCCAGAAGGTCGATCATCGCCTTCGCTATGCCTTTGCGCCGATGCCTCTCATCCACATAGATGTGGTCGGCAAGGCCGGACCGCATGCCGGTCCACAGATCGGGAAGGTCGTAGAATACAATGAAACCGACCAGCTTCCCGTCGAGCCGCGCACCCAAAACCTCCGCCGTGCGATCCTGCAGGAGCTTTTCGGCATAGGAGACGTCCGGCTTTCCCGGAGCCTGGGAAAACAGTGAGCGATTATAAGCCGCAAGCAGCGGCGCAAGCTCCGCAGCTTCTCCCAGACGCAGGATGCGAATTTCGATATCTGGCGCGGGAGTTTGTTCTCGGAGGTCGTTCATGGGTGCAAGATTCAGCGGACAGCTCGGAACGTCAAGCGTTTCGCGGGCGAATTCAAAGTGAAGACCATTTGCCGCCGCGAGCGATACGACGCCGGCTCCTTCAAGCGCGCTTCATTTCGGAGACCGCCGATGCATACGAAACCGGTCGAACCCGTGACTATCACGAATTTCACGGAATGCTCACACGCTGAGCAGGCTTTAAATACGGTGTCCGACTGAATCATACCGCCGGACAAATGAATTGCCCCTCAGATCAATTCTCGTCCGACGATTGACTCAGGCGCCGCGCGGGCTCCCGGCGGCCTTATGAAACGTTGGTTTCAAAGGCCCCTAGGTATCAGCCGGACTCCGAATCCGACCGCGCCGATTGTTCCGCGCTTTCGCAGGCCCTTGAACGCAAAAAGGCGGCTCTTTCGAACCGCCTTTCGGTCTTCTGCGAACCTTTCGGCTCGATGATTATTCAGCTGCGCCGGACTTGGCGGCTTCCTTCTCGGCCTTCGCCTTCTCGCGCTGCTCGGCAGCGATCTGGCGTGCGTCGTCGTTCAGCCGGCGAGCGCGGACATTGGTCGCCTCGACGATACGGGCGGACTTACCGCGACGATTGCGCAGGTAGTAAAGCTTGGCGCGGCGAACCTTACCGCGACGCACGACCTCGACCGAGTCGAGCTGGGGCGAGCAAATGGGGAATACGCGCTCGACGCCTTCGCCGTAGGAGATCTTGCGGACCGTGAAGTTTTCCTGCACCCCTTGGCCCGAGCGGGCAATGCAGACGCCTTCATAGGCCTGCACGCGGGTACGGGTACCTTCCGTGACGCGCACGTTGACGCGCACGGTGTCGCCGGCGGAAAATTCCGGGATCTTGCGGATGGCCGAAATACGCTCGGCTTCGCTGGCTTCGAGTTCCTGGATGATATTCATGGCATAGCCTCAATTCGTTGCATTCCGGAGCGGATAAGACCCCGACATGGCCGATCAAACGGCTCTGTTATTCTGAGGAAATCGTGCGCGTCGTTACACCAAGCCCGGCGCTTTGTCACGGGGGCATAGCGACAATTCGGCAAAATCATTCGTTTGCCCAGCAAAGAACAACGAATGAACCGGCCTTAGGGGCCTTGAGCGATGGGAGGGGCGAAGCTGCCTGCTCCGCCCCCTGCACAAAAGCCTAGTCGATGAATTCGACGGTTACCCCGGGCCGAACCATCTTGGCGAGTTCGTATGCATCCCAATTGGTCAGTCGCACGCAGCCGTGGCTATTGGTCTTGCCGATCTTCGAGGGCTCGGGCGTGCCGTGAATTCCGTAGGTCGGCTTCGAAAGCGCGATCCAGATCGAACCGACCGGACCATTCGGCCCGGGAGGAATCGTCAGCACCTTGTCGTTCTCTCCCTGCTTGAAGTTGATCTTCGGATTATAGGTGTAGTTCGGATCGAAGGCGATGCGATTGACCTGAACCGTCCCCGACGGAGACGGCGTCGAGGACGAACCAATTGTGGAGGGATAGGCCGCGATCAGCTCGTCGAGGGCATTATAGACGCGTACCTGCTCCCGGCCCTTGTCGGCGACGATTCGCGCGACCTTGCCGTCGACGTTCTTGCCGACACTCATCACCTTGATGCGTGTGCCCGGACGCGAGAAATCCGCGCCGGGATTGATCTCCTTGAGATAGTCCTCGTCCATATGGAATTTTTCGGCAAGCTTCTCGGTGGGGCGCTCGAAACTCATCTCCGGAAGTTTGGCCTTCTCGGCATAGTCGGTCGGGATCGAAGCCACATACGGACCGCTCACATCCTCAGCCGTCAGCTCATAGGTGACGACGGCCGGGCCGCCCGTCTCATCGAGCATGTCCGCGAGAGCACGGCTGTCCCCAGTCGGAAGCTTGCGTTTGAACTTTTCCTCGTAAGCCGCGACCGCCTTGTTGACGTTCGAGCCCATGCGCCCATCGATCACGCCGGGGCTCATGCCCGCCCGGTCGAGAATCACCTGAAGGGCTGCAACGGCGGCTTTCTTGTCGCTCCCCTGCGGCGTTGCGACCTGCGGAGCCGGATCGGTCTCCTCGATCGTTTGCTCCCGGAACGGCTCATTCAGGGGATTGGCGCTCTCGTTCGGCCCATCGGTCACGATCGGAGCATCTGGAGCCGGGAGATCTGCCCCCGGTGACATGGGCTGGTCGGACCGTGGAAGCTCGGCTGCCTGGGTTTCAGGCTCGAAGCCCGGTTGCGGCTGTCCCGACGGCGCGGGCAGCGGCGAGGCCTCGATCGGAGCGTCGCCGGGCTGTGGGCCTTCGTCGAACGGATCGATCGAGCTCGGACGTTCGCCTTCGAAACCTTGGGGATCCTCGGCGACCCAATTGTCGCCCGGAGCCACGAAAGCCGGCCCCTCGAGCATCACGCCGGGCGGGGGCGGACGGTCAAACACCTGACCGCGCCGCTCCTGAAAGCTCTCCCGACGCTGCTGAAACGGGTCCTGACGCTGGGGTTGGACGACTGCGACGACGCGTCCGTTTATATCGAGAAAGATCTCGCGGCCGTACTGGTCCACGTAGGACTCCACGGCTTCGGGCGGAACGAACCCTTGCGCCTCTGCGCGCGGCGCACTCATGGCAAGGCAGGCCAGCACAGTGCTCATGGCGAGCAGGCCGCGCGATGTCGTTCCACGACCATTCCAATTCATCCGTCATCCCCTCAATTGAACTCGAAACCAACCCTCAGGCACGAGACGCAACCTTCGCTCGGCTTTTCCTGTCCGGTTCGTATCGTTCTATCTGTCCATGATGGTGCATGAACGAGACCTGAAAAAGGCCAACGCAGGCCGTGGCTGGCACAGGGCTTGCCAAAGAACGGCTTGTGCCAACCCTCTTCGTGCGGAATATCGCTGAAATCGGATAGGAAATTCGCTCCATCGCGCTGCGATAGCGGATTTCGAGGTCGCGTCTGAACTGCGCGAGCTTCGATTCGACCCGTTCCCAATCAGCCGGACGGCGCCTGAACCGCCCCGACCGGATGCGAACTTCAAGGAGACCTCAATAATGGCCGATACACCACCAGACCGCCTTTCGATCGATTCCGCCAGCCCGCACTACGATGGCGATGCCCTCGCCCGCGGCGTCGGCATTATCTTCAACGGCTCCCGGAAGACGAATGTCGAGGAATATTGCGTGTCGGAAGGATGGATAAAGGTCCAGGCCGGAAAGGCCCGCGATCGAAAGGGAAATCCGCTTCAGATGAAGCTGAAGGGAACGGTCGAACCCTTTTTCGAAGACGATGCCGGCGAAGCGGCAGCGGACTAAATCCGCGAGTCGATCCGCTGCTCATGGCCTTTGAGACCAGCGGCGACTTGCGCCGTTCGTCGGTTGAGAATGGCCCGGCAGGTCGTCTGATGTGTCCGACACCGAGATCCAATCGGCCCCGATCGCGCCGCGACGGGGCAGCTTCGAGATGTCCGCCCGCATCGAGCGAGGTTGATCCGCGACAGGGCTGAGCCAGCCCGATACCGAATCGCGTGAAAGCCGGCTCGCCCGAATGCCCTCACAAAAAAGGGCATCTCCACACCGAGGCGAAGATGCCCTTCAAACCTTGGGCCGGTCACGCAAGGCGCGTCCGGCCCAGAAGTACTTATTTGTTGACGGAGTCCTTCAGGCCCTTGCCCGGAGTGAACTTCGGAACGTTGCGAGCGGGAATATCGACTTCCGCGCCCGTCGACGGGTTACGCCCCTTGGACGCACTCCGGTGAGAAACGGCAAAAGTGCCGAACCCGACGAGCCGAATATCACCGCCGTCAGCGAGCGTTTCCTCGATCGTGCCGAACACGGCATCCACGGCAGCGGTCGCCTGCTGCTTGGAAAGATCGGCTTTCTCGGAAACCGCACTGACTAGCTCGTTCTTGTTCATGGATTGTTACCCTCCAGGCTTTCGAATCTCTGCGCATCCCAGCGCGATTGGTGACAGAATAGTGGCGCAGAAGAGGCCTGACGGCAACGGCTTAGGGCCCTTCCTTCGCCTGACTCATAACAAAATCACGCGGCGAAGGAAGGAATTTGTTTGAATTTGATACGGTGCGCTTAGTGTGCAACAGCCGTCGCACCCTCATCCTCGATGGATGAACGCGCCTTAAGCGGCTCCTCGCTCTCCGACCATTCAACGGGTTCCGGCTGGCGCAACAGCGCGTGCTCCAGAACTTCACCCATCCGTGAGACGGGTACGATCTCTAGATTGTTCTTCACGTTATCGGGGATGTCAGCCAGATCTTTGGCGTTTTCCTCCGGAATGAGAACCTTCTTGATACCGCCCCGCAGTGCCGCCAGAAGCTTTTCCTTCAAGCCGCCGATGGGCAATACGCGGCCGCGCAAAGTGATCTCGCCGGTCATCGCGATATCCCGGCGAACCGGAATGCCCGTGAGAACCGAAATGATCGCCGTTGCCATGGCCGTGCCGGCGGACGGACCGTCCTTCGGCGTCGCGCCCTCGGGAACGTGGACGTGGATGTCCCGCTTCTCGAAGAGCGGCGGCTTCACGCCGTAGTCTAGAGCTCGCGCGCGGACGTAGGATGCAGCAGCCGAAATCGACTCCTTCATCACGTCCTTGAGGTTGCCGGTGACTGTCATCTTGCCCTTGCCGGGCATCATGATGCCTTCGATCGTCAGGAGTTCGCCGCCGACCTCGGTCCAGGCAAGCCCCGTGACGACACCGACCTGATCCTCACTTTCGGCCTCGCCGAATCGGAACTTCTGCACGCCGAGATAATCGGAGATGTTCTCGGCCGTGACATGCACCGTTTCGGTCTCGCCCTTGAGAATCGACGTGACGGCCTTCCGGGCGAGCGTCATCAGTTCACGCTCGAAGTTGCGGACGCCAGCCTCACGCGTGTATCGACGCGCGATCTCGTAGAGCGCACTGTCGTCGATCGAGAACTCGTTCTCCTTCAGAGCATGGTCACGCATCGCCTTCTGCAGAAGATGGCGCTTGGCGATCTCGACCTTTTCGTCCTCCGTGTAGCCGGCAATACGAATAACCTCCATGCGGTCCATCAAAGGACCCGGGATGTTCAGCGTATTGGCCGTCGTGACGAACATGACGGGAGACAGATCGTATTCGACCTCGAGATAGTGATCCATGAACGTGGAATTCTGTTCGGGATCAAGCACTTCGAGAAGCGCGGACGACGGATCGCCCCTGAAATCCTGGCCCATCTTGTCGATCTCATCCAGCAGGAAGAGCGGATTGGACTTCTTGGCCTTCTTCATCGACTGGATGACCTTGCCGGGCATCGAGCCGATATAGGTCCGCCGGTGACCACGGATCTCCGCCTCGTCACGAACACCCCCGAGAGCCATGCGAACATATTCGCGGCCCGTCGCCTTGGCGATCGACTTGGCAAGCGAGGTCTTGCCAACGCCCGGAGGGCCGACGAGGCACAGGATCGGCCCCTTCAGCTTGTTTTGCCGGCTCTGCACCGCGAGATACTCGACGATACGCTCCTTGACCTTCTCCAGACCGTAATGATCCCCGTCGAGGATGTCCTCGGCTTTCTTAAGATCGATCTTGACGCGCGAGCGCGAGCCCCAGGGCAGACCCAGAAGCCAATCGAGATAGTTGCGGACAACAGTCGATTCGGCAGACATCGGCGACATCTGCTTCAGCTTCTTCATCTCCGCATTGGCCTTTTCGAGGGCCTCCTTGGAGAGCTTGGTCTTCTTGATGCGCTCTTCCAGCTCGGCCATCTCATCACGGCCGTCCTCGCCGTCGCCGAGTTCCTTCTGGATCGCCTTCATCTGCTCGTTGAGATAGTATTCGCGCTGGGTCTTCTCCATCTGGCGCTTGACGCGCGAGCGGATGCGCTTCTCCACCTGAAGCACCGATATCTCGGATTCCATGAAGCCGAGCGCCTTTTCGAGCCGATCCTTGACCGAGACGAGCGTCAGCATTTCCTGCTTCTCAGGCAGCTTGATCGCCAGATGGGAAGCGATCGTGTCCGCGAGCTTGGAATAGTCGTCGATCTGATTGGCAGCGCCAACCACTTCCGGCGAGATCTTCTTGTTCAGCTTGACGTAGTTCTCGAACTCCGAGACCACCGAACGGGCCAGCGCCTCGAGTTCGACCGGATCGTCCTCGGCATCGTCGACGATCGCGGCAGAGGCTTCGTACCATTCGGTGCGATCGGAAAAGCCTTCGATCTCGGCCCGCGCCATGCCTTCGACAAGCACCTTCACCGTGCCGTCGGGCAGCTTGAGAAGCTGCAGGACGTTGGCCACCGTTCCGATGTCATAGATCGCGTCGGCGGTCGGATCTTCGTCGCTCGCATTCTTCTGAGTCGCGAGCAGAATCTGCTTATCCGCTCCCATGACCTCTTCGAGAGCCTTGATCGACTTCTCGCGGCCGACGAAAAGCGGCACGATCATGTGCGGAAAGACGACGATGTCGCGCAGAGGGAGGACCGGGTAGAGCACAGCCTTGTTCCGGTTTCGACTTTCCGGCGAATTGGACATGATGATTCCTTTCTACGGCTAAACGCCGTTTATCGAGCGCTTCGAGCCGACCCTACTAAAGAGCAGTCATGCCGAAGCCTCTCACGACTGGGAATGTGGGGCGCAAAATCCCGTATTGCAAGCTTTTGCAGCGTCACCAGACTGTCGCGCGACAGGCTTGCGAGAAACCGGATTACCTGTCTGCCGGGACCGCCCATGCAGGCGCACTTTCAGATATCGCGGACCTACGCGGCGTCCGCTCGTTCATTTCGCAACGGCGAAATTCATTGACGCTTCCGGGTCGTACAGGCTTCGGTAAGCAGCCCGCGCTGCGCACGGGAGGCTTCGATACCCGACAGGGCCAAGCGAGCAGACGAATTCCATATCCTGCGATTTCAACCAAAACGCCGTGAAATTCGCACACCGATCGCCCGAGAAATGTGCTGTGGAAAAGCACTTGCCCAGTTCAACCGGGCGAAAGGCGTCGCCCCGAAACGCAAGAACCCGCCGGCTCACAAGAGCCAGCGGGTTCTCGATCAGTTTCCAAGCGGGGCCGTCGGCGCGTCAGGCGCTCACGTTTTCCTTCTCCTCGGTCCGCTCCGAATAGATGTAGAGCGGTCGCGCATTGCCCGCGATCACATCGTCGGAAACGACGACTTCCTGAACGCCTTCGAGCGTCGGCAGATCGAACATGGTGTCGAGCAGCATCGCTTCCATGATCGAGCGAAGACCGCGAGCGCCGGTCTTGCGATCGATGGCCTTGCGCGCAATCGCGCCAAGCGCCTCTTCCTGGAAGGTGAGCTGCACGTTCTCCATGTCGAACAGCCGCTGATACTGCTTGACCAGCGCGTTCTTCGGCTCGCGGAGAATCTGGACCAGGGCTGCCTCATCGAGATCCTCGAGCGTTGCCAGAACGGGCAGACGACCGACGAACTCCGGAATCAGTCCAAACTTCAGAAGGTCCTCAGGCTCAACCTGACGGAAGAGCTCACCTGACCTGCGCTCGTCCGGCGCCTCGACATTCGCGGCAAAGCCAATCGAGGTCTTCCGGCCGCGGTCGGAGATGATCCGATCAAGGCCCGCAAATGCGCCGCCACAGATGAAGAGGATGTTCGCCGTATCGACCTGGAGGAATTCCTGCTGGGGATGCTTGCGTCCGCCCTGCGGCGGAACGGAAGCAACTGTCCCTTCCATGATCTTCAGAAGCGCCTGCTGCACGCCCTCACCGGAGACATCCCGCGTGATCGACGGGTTGTCGGACTTGCGGCTGATCTTGTCGATCTCGTCGATGTAGACGATGCCGCGCTGCGCACGCTCGACATTGTAGTCGGCCGACTGGAGCAGCTTGAGAATGATGTTCTCGACATCCTCACCCACATAGCCGGCTTCCGTCAGCGTCGTCGCATCCGCCATGGTGAACGGCACGTCGATGATGCGGGCGAGCGTCTGCGCGAGCAGGGTCTTGCCGCAACCGGTCGGACCGATCAGCAGGATATTCGACTTCGCCAGCTCGACGTCGTTGTTCTTCGACGCATGGGCCAGGCGCTTGTAGTGATTGTGGACCGCGACGGACAGCACCTTCTTGGCGTGGAACTGACCGATCACATAGTCGTCGAGAACACCGATGATCTCCTGGGGAGACGGCACGCCGTCCCGCGACTTCACCATCGAGGATTTATTCTCCTCGCGGATGATGTCCATGCAGAGTTCGACACACTCGTCGCAGATGAAGACCGTCGGCCCGGCGATAAGCTTACGGACTTCGTGCTGGCTCTTTCCGCAGAAAGAGCAATAGAGCGTGTTCTTAGAGTCGCCGCCGCTCGTTTTGCTCATTCGTTCTTCCTTCCGGTTCGGGCTACCCGCGAAGAGAGCCCGGCTCACGTTCAGCCCAACTTAGTCGCTGTTTTGCACCTTAGCAAAGCCGGTGGCGATTTTGCGACGTCATTTGCCCATTTCTCCAATTGGGGACCATGATCCCCTATCGATCTTGAGCAGCGCTTAACGCGAGAGCTTCTTTTGTAGGCGTTCGTTCGGCATCCACGATCTTAAGACGCGTTATCGGTGCCTTCCTGCTCGGCCCGCGACGAATAGACCTTGTCGATCAGGCCGAATTCCTTGGATTCGTCGGCCGTCATGAAATGGTCACGGTCCAGCGTGCGCTCGATCGTCTCATAATCCTGACCGGTATGCTTCACGTAAGTTTCGTTCAGGCGGCGCTTCAGTTTGATGATGTCCTGCGCATGACGTTCGATATCGGAGGCCTGCCCCTGGAAGCCGCCGCTCGGCTGATGGACCATGATACGGGCGTTCGGCGTTGCAAAGCGCATGTCCTTTGCGCCTGCGCACAGAAGCAGGGAACCCATCGAGGCCGCCTGGCCGATGCAAAGGGTCGTCACGGCCGGACGAATGAACTGCATCGTGTCGTAGATCGCCATGCCGCTCGTCACCACGCCGCCCGGCGAATTGATGTAGAGCGCGATTTCCTTCTTCGGATTTTCCGCTTCCAGAAACAGAAGCTGCGCGCAGACGAGCGTCGCCATGGAATCCTCGATCGGGCCGGTGATGAAGATCACACGCTCTTTCAGAAGACGCGAGAAAATATCGTATGCCCGTTCGCCGCGATTGGTCTGCTCAACGACCATGGGCACGAGATTCATGGCGGTTTCAATCGGATGCTTCATTTTAAAGGGGTCTCGCTGGTCGCTTTTCGCCCCGGCCCTTCAGAACCGAAGCGAATCAAATCAGAATTTCAACTCTCGCGTAGATAGGACCGAGCCTAGGGATGATGCAAGGCGGGACCCGAACGGAAACCGCGCCCGATCAGCTCACCCCCTAGCCACGCCCGTCTCCGGCAGCATCGACATCGCTTTCGCCGGGCGGAATTGTTTTTCCGGTCGCATCCGATGTCCCGTAATTTCTCGTGGACGACGCGGCCTGTGCTGCACCGTGATCGTGCTCGACATGCCCGGCTTCGATCTGGCGCGAGGCCTTGGCCGCGTTTTTGTCCGCGACCCTGATCGGCGGCGCGCTGCCCTGACGATCCTCGCCGAACCAGACGGTCATGTGCGGGAACGGAATCTCGATGCCGCGCTCGTCGGCCATCCGCTTGATGATGCCGCGATAGGCCCGTCCGATGCCCCACTGGGTTCCTGGCTTGGTCATCACGCGTCCGCGCATGACAACGGCCGAATCACCAAGCTCCTGAACGCCCCACATTTCCATCTCCCCGATAAGATTCTCGGCGACAGAGGTCGTTTTCAGCTCCTGGAAGGCATCGACCATCATGTCTTCGACGTCGTCCGTATTCTCGCGATAGGCAACGCCGATGTCGGCCACGTAGTAGGCGAAGTCCTTCGAGTAGTTGGCGACTTGATCGACCGACGAGAACGGTATGAGGCACCACGTACCATCGACTGTCCGCAGGCCGACCGAGCGAACGGTGAGCTGTTCGACCGTTCCCGTCACCCCGTTCACCTCGACGATGTCGCCTTCGTTCATGGCGTTCTGTATCTGGATGAAGGCGCCAGTGATGATGTCCTGAACGAACTTCTGCGCGCCGAAACCGATGGCGAGACCGACGACACCGGCACCAGCGAGAAGTGGCGCAATGTCGATGCCGATCTGGCTGAGAACCAGCATCGTCACGATGACCACCATCGCGATGGTGAAAGCGTTGCGGAACAGCGAGAGCAATGTGCGCTCACGGGCGGTCGGGATCGTCCCGTAATTGGGATTCAGCCGGTATTCGATCCAGGACGAGACCGCGATGTAGATCGCGACGCCGATGCACAGAATGATGCCACCGCCGACAAGTCCGCCGACGAATGCCTGCACCGTGCTGGTGGCCAGCCAGTTCGAATAGCTGACGATCGACCAGGCTTCGAGAACGTAGGCGAGAACTGCGACAACCACGAAGACACGGACGACCGTCAGCGCATTCGGGATAAAACTGTTCACACGCCTTTCCAGCAACGGAAGCTTGTCCTTGACCGTTTCCGGGATCGGAATGCCGCTGGCGATCCAGCGACTCAGGACCGAAACGATCAGTCCCCCGACCGCCATGGCGCCGATGGTCTTCAGCGTTCCGAGCGTCAGGAAACGCAGGCCCTCTTCAGGACTTCTGAGCCAGACGATGAAGGCGGCGAGAATGAAGCCGATGGCAACGATCCACCAGATCTGACCGATGAAGGCGTTTATATGGGCACCGACACTGCTGTCGCCATTCTTTTTCGCGCGCTTGAGCCGCTCGCGGACAGTTCCACGGTTCTTGAGAATTAGGAACAAGCCGACGAGGACACAGGCGATGACGACGATGAAGCGCGTCGCATCGGCAGCCTGCACGGTGGATGCGGAGCGGATGACGGGCGCGACAAACAGGAAGGTGTAGCCGAGCACTGAAATGAACCGCGACAACCAGAAATACCAGTAACTGGCCTGTCGGTTCGAAAATGGCGTCAGTCGCAGGGCCGGATAGTTCGGCGAGACGAAAAGTGCCAGAACCACCTTGATCATCTCGATGACGAGAAACGCGTTGAGGAAGAGCTGCTGGTTGAAACCAGGCTGACCGTTGGCAAAGACCGAAGCTGCGACAATGCCGCCGGCCCAGCTCAAAATGATCGAGAGCGCATCAATCAGGCCGGAAAGAATAAGCAGGAGAAGCTTGTTGATGGGGCTTGCATGGGCGCTCGTTTCTGCGAGGCGCCGGAAAATGGGGGCTTTGACGATGCGCCCAAGCCCCAGAACGAGAAAGACGACGATCGCGACAAGCCCTACGGGGAGCACCGCCGTCAGAATTGCCGGTATGTCGAGCGAGCCGGCACCGGACAGGACCGTTCCGGATGAACGCAGGCTTTGTAAAATATCCGACCCGGCGCTGGAGGCGCTGCCGACGAAGGTTCGCACGCCCTCGGCTATACGAGCGGGCAGCGTCTGGTCTGGATTCGGCGCTTTGACGATACCCTCGTCCTCGCTCTCGTTCGCGGGCGCCTGATACGCGGCTGCCTTGAGCGACTCCAGAAGCTTGCCTCGGGTCTTCTCATTTTCGAGAATCGAGATGAGATCGTCGAGACTTGGTTCCTTCGTCGTCTCGGACGAGGCTGCACTTGCCGCGCTCGACGAACTGATTGGCGACTGCGCATGACCGGGTGTGATCTGTGCGAAGAAGATTGCAGCCGCGATCATCAAGACGGCTGTCGAAAAGCGACGCATGCGAAATCCTGCTTCTAATATGTGTTCAGGTCCTGGAATTCGTTCGCAGCGGCTGAACCAGACCAAGTGGCGAAAAAGCACCCCATTCGTCAGCCGACACGGGCGGAGATAGCCAAGAACGTGACGACGGTTTGTCTGCGGACGAAAAAGGCCGGCGCTAGGCCGGCCTTCAGAATCACTAACGCGTGAACTATTCGTCAGGAGGCCATGCTCAGAGCATCGTCTTCTGAGTCTTCCGCAAGAAGCTCGTCCTTGGTCACCACCTTGTCGGTGACGTCCGCTTCCGCGAGGAGCTTGTCGATGACCTTGTCCTCGTAGATCGGGGCGCGAAGGCTTGCGAGGGCATCCGGATTCTTCTGATAGAATTCGTAGACCTGCTGTTCCTGGCCCGGATAACGGCGAAGCTGGTCGAACATCGCGCGCTGCAGTTCTTCGTCGCTGACCTGAATACCAGCCTTCTCGCCGATCTCCGACAGGACAAGGCCCAGACGAACGCGACGCTCTGCGAGCGTGCGATACTCTTCCTTGGCCTTTTCCTCGGTGGTGTTTTCGTCTTCGAAGGTCTTGCCGGAGCGCGAGAGTTCGGCCTGCACCTGATTCCAGATGTTGTTGAACTCGGCCTCGACCAGCTTCTCCGGAAGCTCGAACGAATAGGTATCGTCAAGCGCATCGAGAATCTGGCGCTTCACCTTCTGGCGCGTCGCCTGGCCGTATTGGCTCTCGATCTGCTCGCGAACGACCGTGCGCAAACGCTCCTCGGACTCAAGGCCCAGCTTCTTGGCGAGATCGTCGTTGATCTCGATATCGGCCGGCGCCGCGACGGATTTGACCACCGTGTCGAACGTCGCTTCCTTGCCGGCGAGATCGGGCGCGCCGTAATCGTCCGGGAAGGACACCACGACCTGCTTTTCGTCACCTGCCGAAACGCCGATCAGCTGCTCTTCGAAACCCGGAATGAACTGGTTCGAGCCGAGCACGAGGTTCGAGTCGGTAGCGGAACCGCCCTGGAACGCCTCACCATCGATCTTGCCGACGAAATCGAGCGTCACGCGATCGCCGTTTTCGGCCGCACCGTCCTTCGGCGTATATTCGCGGGCGTTCTCGGCAATCAGCTTGACCTGCTCCTCGACTTCTTCGTCGGGAACTTCGACGATCGGCCGTTCGATCTTCATGCCGTCCGTGCTGGCGAGCTCGAAGGTCGGAAGCTTCTCGTAGGAGACCGTGAACTTGAAGTCGGACTTACCGTCCAGAACCTTCTCGGCTTCCGCCTCGTCCTCGGTCATGTCGATTTCGGGCTGCATGGCCGAACGCTCGTTGCGCTCGGCAATGATGTTGCGCGGCGTATCCTTGAGGATCTCGTTCACGATCTCGGCCATGAACGATTTGCCGTACATCTTGCGCAAATGAGCCACAGGCACCTTGCCGGGCCGGAAGCCCTTGAGCTGCACCCTGCCCTTTGCCTCGTGCAGCCGGGTCTGAAGCCGTGCCTCCAGGTCCGAGGCTGGTACGACCACCTCGATCTCCCGCTTGAGGCCCTCGGCCTTCGTTTCCGTCACCTGCATGCTTTATACCTTCTTTATCCTGACGGCCTCGAGCCATCGTAACAGCCGTCGATCCCGTTCTTATCGTGAACTGGTGCGGGTGGAGGGACTTGAACCCCCATGCCTCTCGGCGCTTGGACCTAAACCAAGTGCGTCTGCCAATTCCGCCACACCCGCGAATGGGCACGCCGGGCTATAAGAAACCAGCGTGAATCGCGGGCCTCTATATCACCGCCATATAGGCGGCGAAAGGGCCGAAACCGCCCCTTTTCGACCTGAAATCCAAGCTTTCGTATCGAAGGCGAACGATTTGATCACGCCCCTTGCCCCGCGCCCGGTTCATTTCGTGGCTGCGTTATGGCTGGACACTCCCCTGTCCGTCAGCGGCAATCTTCGCCTCGCGAACCTCGACAGCTTCCGAAGCGAACGCCGAATATTCGGGAGATGCGTGACAGGGAGACAGAAAGCGCCTCGGCGCAGCAGCATTTGTTGCACTGCACAAAATGCATGGCTCCTATGCGGTAGAGCGACTAGCCGGGCTCGCATCGGCTGACTAGTTTGTGGATCAACGGACGGCGGAAAGCAAAAATGCAACGCCGCACCAAAGAATGTGGCCAAGCACTTGGTCAGGACAGGACAAGTTAAGATGGATATCGTAAGATCGTATAAGAACTGGCGCCGTTACCGTGACACCGTCAAGGAACTGGACCGTCTCTCGCAGCGTGAGCTCAACGATCTTGGCATCTCACGCTACGACATCCCGTCGATTGCGCGGCGCACAGTCGGCTAACAGAATTTGCAGTTTTGCGGCAACCCACCTCCTCCCAAAGGGTTTCCGCGAATGACGGGTTCACCTTCCTCCTCCCTGGGTGAACCTCTGGTAAGTCGTCCGCCGGGTCCTCCCCCCGGCGGACGCCTACACCAAACCAAAGTTTCAGAGTTTCGCTTCGTACTCACCTCCTCCCGAGTTTCGAAGCGGATTAAGGGGCCTACACTCCTCCTCCCAACGTAGGCTCCGTACATACGACACCCGCCGGTCCTCCCCCGGCGGGTGTTGTTGTTTCTGCTCCTGAAAAATTCGCAAAACCCGTCACCGGACCACTCTCGCCATAGCTAGAATCCATCGAATCTTGTCGAAGCACACTCGGCGCTGATATGTCGCGCTGCACAAGGGGAGGTGTTCGCGGATGAAGAACGGGCCTACGACCTCGCGGCGTGAGAGCCTGCCGCCCTGGGTTCAGGTCGTCGGGCTTGCGGCTGCGGCAGCCGTCGGGCTTGGTCTATCTCGCTTCGCCTATGCGCTGATTCTACCGGACATGCGCGCCGATCTCGGCTGGTCCTATTCGACTGCGGGCTGGCTCAACACGACCAACGCGCTCGGCTATCTGGCCGGCGCCCTTCTCGCAGCGCGTGTCAACCGACGCGTCGGCGCCTTCAATGCGATGCAGATCGGATTGTGGATGTGCGTTGCGTCCCTCGCCTTGTGCGTGGTGCTGCGCGATCCGATTTCGCTCAATCTTGCGCGGGTTCTTGCCGGCATCGGCGCAGGGTTGGCGTTTGTCGGCGGAGGCTTTCTGGCCGCTCGTCTCGCCTCGGAAAACGAGGGCAATCCATTTCTGCTGGGTCTCTTTTATGCCGGTCCCGGCTTCGGAATAGCGCTATCCGGCGTGACTGTGCCCATCGCCTTGAGTGAAGGCGGAATGGAAAGCTGGCCGATGGCCTGGGGTCTGCTGGCGATCCTGTCGGCGATCCTCGGCGTCGTGCTTCTGCTCGGACGCCCATCCGGAACTCGGCGGAGCGCGACAGCTGCAAGCTCGGATGTCCGTATCCGCAGGATGTCCGGCATCCTCGTCGGTTACGCCTTTTTCGGTGCCGGCTATATCGGCTATCTGACATTCGTCATCGCGTGGGTGCGGGCCAATGGGGCGAGCGTATCCCTACAGGCCGGTCTCTGGACCGTCATCGGTCTTGCCGCGATGGCCTCGCCCTGGATCTGGGGCCGTTTCCTGAAACGCCGTGTCAACGGATCGGCCTTCGCAATCCTTTCACTGGTACTTGCAGCCGCATCTTCCCTCGTCGCACTCACCGAGTCACCGGTCGTGCTCTTCATGTCGGCCGGAATGGTAGGGGGCACGTTCCTTGCCGTCGTCGCCTCCACGACGGCCTTCGTGCGCCGGAACTATGCCGAAAAACACTGGTCGGCGGGAATATCGGCAATGACGATCGCCTTTGGAATCGGACAAATCCTCGGTCCGGTCGGGATCGGTTTTCTCAGTGACATCACCGACGGGGTCTCGGCGGGCCAGTGGATATCGACGGCGCTGCTCGTCGCCGGCGCGGCGATCGCTGCCCTGCAGCGCGACTTCGGCGAAAACGAAAGACCCGCTTGAAGCGCCGGACGTAAAAAGGGAACGCCTGTTTTTGCTCATCCAGCTCGTCATCAAGCAACATTCAAGGCGCCCCACCTTTCGGAGGGCTGTCAGCGTTGCTAGATTTCGGCCATGACCCAAACACCCATTCATATCGTCGGCGGCGGCCTTGCCGGTTCCGAAGCAGCCTGGCAGATCGCATCGCGCGGCGTGCCGGTCATTCTTCACGAGATGCGGCCCGTTCGCGGAACGGAGGCCCATAAGACCGATGGCCTCGCTGAACTCGTCTGCTCGAACTCATTCCGCTCGGACGATGCGCAGGCCAACGCGGTTGGCGTGATCCATGCCGAGATGCGGCTGGCGGGCTCGCTCATCATGCGGTCGGCCGATGCCAACCAAGTACCTGCCGGCGGGGCTCTGGCCGTCGATCGCGAAGGTTTTTCCGCAGCTGTGACGAAAGCGCTCGAAGACCATCCGCTGATCACGATCGAGCGGGGCGAAATCGAAGGCCTGCCGCCGGAGGACTGGGGCGATACCATCGTCGCGACCGGCCCGTTGACGGCACCGGCGCTTGCGGAAGGCATTCGAAGCGCGACGGGACAGGACGCCCTCGCCTTTTACGACGCCATCGCCCCGATCGTCCACTTCGACACGATCGACATGGACAAGGCGTGGTTCCAGTCCCGCTACGACAAGGTGGGCCCGGGCGGCACGGGCAAGGACTATATCAACTGCCCGCTCGACAAGGAGACCTATGAGCGCTTTGTCGCAGCGCTCGTCGAGGGCGATCGAACCCAGTTCAAGGAGTGGGAGGGAACGCCCTATTTCGACGGCTGCCTGCCGATCGAGGTGATGGCGGAACGGGGTCCGGAAACCCTGCGTCACGGCCCCATGAAGCCAATGGGCCTCACCAACGCGCATAATCCGGAGGTGAAAGCCTATGCCGTCGTGCAGCTCCGCCAGGACAACGCACTCGGCACGCTCTACAACATGGTCGGCTTCCAGACGAAGCTGAAATATGGCGAACAGGCCGCGATCTTCCGGATGATTCCGGGGCTGGAAAATGCCGAGTTCGCCCGGCTCGGTGGGCTTCACCGAAACACCTATCTCGATTCCCCGCGCCTGCTCGACGTCACACTGAAGCTGAAGAAGCTCCCGCGACTTCGGTTCGCCGGTCAGATCACGGGATGCGAAGGCTATGTGGAATCGGCCGCCGTCGGCCTGATGGCGGGCCGCTTCGCGGCCGCGGAACGTCTTGGCGAAACCGTCTCGACGCCGCCCGAGACGACGGCAATGGGTGCTCTCCTGGGGCACATCACCGGCGGGCACCTCGCGCACGAGGAAGAGGGCGGCAAACGCTCGTTCCAGCCCATGAACATCAATTTCGGCCTGTTCCCGCCGCTTGAGCCCGGCACGATCCAGAAACCCGAAGGCGTGAAGCGGTTTAGGGGCAAGGACAAGTCGATCGCAAAGAAGAAAGCGCTGTCCGCGCGCGCTTTGAACGACTTCAGGCGCTGGCTCGACAGCGAGACAATCGTGGCGGCCGCTGCTGAATAGCGGCCACGAACACGTGCGCAGGACGCGACAAGGCGATGCGGTCACTCAAGTGAACAGCGATAAAGCGGGAGGCGCGTGACTGCGGCTCTCAACGCCATTCCCGTGCAGTATACAGAAGATGGCCGCTGATCGAGACGATGGCGCCGTCTGCCTTGCGCATCGCCCGGACCGGGACCAGACCAAGGGTCCGTCCGCCCTCACCCCGTAAGGTCATGGGCGCTGCGGGCTTATTGGAGCTCTGTTTTCGCCAATTATCGAGATTCGTCAGTGTCAGCGCAAAGCGGTCTCTCATCCCGGCAATGTCGACGACAAGATTGTCCCCGTCGAGCCAGATCGACGGCTCGCCGTTACCGGTGGGTGCTTCGCTCTCACCGCGGCCACCCTTGGTTTCAGCCGTCAATGACAGGGCGAACCGGTCATAACCCGCCGTATCGATCAGCGTGTACCGACGCAGGTCTTCTGAGATCAGGGCCTGACTGTCGGCAAATGCCTGCAGGCCAAGAGCCTCTATGACAAGAGAGGCGTCGGTGGCCTCACCATTCGCGACAGCCCGTCCCGCGCTGGCAATCGATGCCAGCCGATCCAGTTGATCGACATTATCGAGCGCGTAGATGCGTGAGCGCGCTTGCCGCCTTTCGGCGTCGCTCAGCTGACCGGTGGTCTCAGGCTTGAGATCGCCCTTGAACAGTGCTTGGAGCCGGTCTGTCTGACTGCGCCCGACCGATTGGGCGACACCTTGCGGTCCAAAGCTGGACATCAGGCACAAGGCGGCCGGAATTGCGACCAGCCAGCGAATATCGAGCCGACGCCCCGAGATGAGGCCGACAAGCGCGATCATCCCCGCTGAGATGCCGCCGAGCGCGAGATAATAGCGCGAGACGGTCAGGCCTTCGGCATCGATCCGAAGCCAAACGGCATAGGCGAGAAGGCCAAGGGGCAGAACTAATGTCCACGGCCAGATTCGGCAGAACAACCGTAAGGCCGCACCGCCGCTCGCCTCGATCGGCTCGGCCGCAATCCGCAGGGAAACAGTGAGCAGCGCAAAGACGGAGACGATCCAGCCGATTTCGCCCTTGGGCACGTCGCCTGTGACGATGATCTTCGCGCCGTATAGATAAAGCACGAGGGCTGCGACGAGGGCGAGCGGCGCGGAAACCCAGCCCGCCAACAAGGCGATGGCGCGAACGGAATGATCCTCGTCCGTGACGACGATCCGATCGTCGAATGCCTTCGGGATCTGGCCCAGCACGAACCACGGTCCGACAAGCGTCAGTGCCGTGATGAAGATATGCGTGTCGATCGACCCCTCGATTTCGAATTCGAAGAGGAAGCCGATCATATAGATGATCGCGAGAACACCGGTGACGAAGATGATCACCGCGGCAAAGGCGAAGGCCCCGCCCACGATCATTTTCGCCGCGAATGTCCAGAACGTCAGACCGTCCCCGCGCCGAAGATAAGGGGCAAGAGGAATGGCAAGGAGAATGCCCCCGATCAGGGCCGGCGCGAAGATGCCCCATCGAAGGCCATACCAGACACCAGCCGCGACCAGGATCGCAGCAAGCGACTGGACGATAAGATCGATCCCACGCCTTGCATGATACGCTTCCGAGGCAAGAGTCGCGGCGATGGCCGCTGCGGCAGCCGAAAAGAGCGCCGACTCGAGCCGAAGCAGCGCGTCTGACGTCATAGGAAGGGCGTCAGCAATCTCCGCATTCGCGGCGAGCGATGCACAGAAGATCGCAAGAACAGCGACGGGAAACCGCGTGGCAGCGGTCTGAGTTCGCGCACGAACCGACCGGGCGATTTGGGTGAAACGGCCTTTGAATCTCCGCATCCGCTGATCCCTCCGAGCCGAAATCAGCCCTTACCTTTTCTCCGATGTGGCGGGCGCTGTTTCGCCGCCGTCAGAGGACGACCGGATTTCAACCCCGTTTTGGCGATTGCGTGCCCGCCGCGTCTAACCGCGCATCGTGCGCCAGTAACGCCAGCTTTTCGTCAGCGGGCTATTTTCCGCAGCACCCGAATGCATGCGATCCGGCGACTTGTCCGCGGCATCGAATGTAAGTCCGCAAAGGGACGCTGGCAGGAGTGCCACACGAGCGGGCTTCGGCACGGTCTTCAACAGACCCCGCCATCGCGTGTCGTGATCACGGCCATAAGCGCAGAATGCCATGATCGCCCGACGTCTCGCCTCCGGCTTGCCGGACAGGAACTCGTCGGTCGTACAGCCAGCAGCCGTAAGGATATCGACGGGAATGCGAACCTGACCCCGGGCCCGGCTGAGCGGGAGTTGCCGCAATACGGCGGCGCAACAGAGCGCGACACCGGCATGTCCGGCCACATCGCTGATCCGCTCCGCGCTCCCCTTGGAAAGCACCATAGCGGCGAGCATGATCAAGGTTGAACGGGTTTCGCCGGCATAGGTCTCGAAGTCTTCCGTCGTCGGAAACGGATCATCGTAGAGATCGAATATGCGGGCTTCGAGAAACCGCTCGAACGCCGAGCGCGGCAACTCGTATCGCTCGATCACTTCCAGAAGCTCGTCGGCGATCGGATGACCTGTCCCGCCTTTCGCCCCCGACGAGATCAGGTCGCGCCACCATTGGAGACGAATCTCTCCGGGCAGCGGCTGACTGACCATGTCGCGAACACGCGCGGTTTCGATATCGAAGGCATAGAGCGCCGAAAGCGCGCCGCGCTTTTCCGGCGGCGCAAACAGCATAGAGAGCCTGCGATCGCGGTCATGCTCCTCGACCAGAGCGAAACTCGTCCCTGCCTCAATCACGGTGCTGTTTTGTCGATCTTCAGCCACGTGGCAAGCCTATTCGACAGCGATGAGAGCGGCCGCGACAGGGCGGTTCTCCGCCAGCATCACATTGTAGGTTCTGACGGCAGCGCCGGTCGACATCGGATCGCAGGACAACCCCAGACGCCGAAACCGCTCCTTGAGCGCCGGCGGCAGGAACTGGATGGTAGGGCCTGTTCCAAAGAGCAGAAACTTGTAGCTCTCCGCCTCCTTGAACATCAGGTCCAGCCGCTCGCCGGAAAACGGCTGTTCAGGGCTGCCGCTCCAGCCGTAAATTCCGGACGGCAGGCACAGGATCGAACCTCGATGGGACATGTCCGCGAAGCGAAAGCCCCCATTGCCGTAAGCCTCGATTGGCGCCCGGCCCGGAAAGTGCGCTTCGCGGATTTCAATTCCCTTCGCCAAGCCTCAAGCCCTGTTCGCGCCGGAGGCGTCGATGCTGGCCTCGTCCGTCTTGTCGGCCTCGAACTCGGACGGGCGCAGGTTGAAGAAGTAGAGAACCGGCGCAGCGACGAAGATCGAGGAGAACGTGCCGATCATGACACCGAAGATCATGGGTGCGACGAAGTTCTGGATCACCTCACCGCCGAAGACGTAGAGCGCAGCAAGCGCCAGAAGCGTCGTCAGTGATGTGGTCAATGTTCGCGACAGCATTTCGTTGTCCGACAGATCGAGAAGATCGCCCAGATTCTTGGACTTGTAGCGTCTCAGATTCTCGCGGACGCGGTCGTAGATGACCACCGTGTCATTCAGCGAGTAGCCGACGATCGTCAGGATTGCTGCCACGGTCGCGAGATTGAACTCGATCTGTGTCAGCACCATGAAGCCCAGTGTCAGGAACACGTCGTTGATGGTCGCGACAATGGCACCGATGGCGAACTGCCATTCGAAACGGATCCAGATATAGACGAGAATGCCGAGCAACGAGGCGAGCACGCCGATGATCGCGGCCCAGGCAAGTTCTCCCGAAACCGTTGGCCCGACGACCTCCGTTCGGCGGATGTCATAGGTATTTTCGAGCGTGGACTGAGCGGTCTCGATCGTCGCCTGCTGAGCTCCGTCGGGAGCGTCTGGCGCGTTGCCGATCCGGATGAGCGCTTCCTGCGGCGATCCGAAGGACTGTACCTGAACGTCCGGAATACCGGCCTGATCGAGGGTCGTGCGGATGCCGCCAATATCGGCCGGCCCTTCCTTCGCGCGGACCTCGATCACGGAACCACCTGTGAAATCGATGCCGAAGTTCAATCCGACCAGCGGCAGCGCAACCACCGAGGCGATAACAAGCGCAATCGACAGGTAGAACGCCTTCAGCCTGAACAGCATGAACTTGATGAAGGTCGATTCCGGCACGAGCCTGATGAATCCGCGCGGAAGCTCCTTCGGCCTCCGGGTCTTGACCCAATAGGCGACCAGCCAGCGGGTCAGCGTGTAGGCGGTGAAGATCGTGGTGAGGATACCGACCGCGAGCGTTACGGCAAAACCGCGCACAGGACCGGTTCCGAGCCAGAACAGAATGCCGGCTGCGATCAAGGTGGTGATGTTGGCATCGAGAATGGTCGCGAGTGCCTTCTGGAAGCCGATATCGATCGACTGGACGATAGACCGATTGTTCTTACTCCGCTCCTCACGGATGCGCTCGTAGATGAGCACGTTCGAATCGACGGCCATGCCGACCGTCAGAACGATACCGGCGATACCCGGCAAGGTCAGCGTCGCGCCGATCACGGTGAGAATCGCGAACAACAGGATCACGTTGATTGCCAGCGCGCCGGTCGCGACGACGCCCAGGAAACCATAGGCCGCGACCATGAAGACAACGACGAGCACGGCGCCGATGACGCCGGCAATCTCGCCAGCGGCGATCGAGTCAGCACCAAGGCCGGGACCGACCGTTCGCTCTTCCAGAATATCGAGATTGGCGGGCAAAGCGCCGGCGCGGAGCAGAACCGCGAGATCGTTCGCCGACTGAACCGTGAAGTTGCCGCTGATTTGCGCCTGTCCTCCAAGGATGGGCTCACGGATATTCGGCGCCGAGAGGACCTTGTTGTCGAGGACCATCGCGAAAGGCTTGCCAACGTTTGCCTGCGTCACGCGCGCGAACTGGGTGGCACCGCGATTATCGAAGCGAATGTTGACGACCGGCTGGTTGGTCTGGGGATCGAAGCCGGGCTGAGCGTCCACGAGGTTTTCGCCGGACACCATCACCTGACGATCGACCAGAATCGGCTCCGACGGCTGGTCGGTTGTATAGAGCAGTTCGGAACCTGCCGGCGCACGGGCCTGGCCATCTGCCACCGCGACCGGATTGGCCGACAGATTGACCATCCGGAAATTCAGCTGCGCCGTCTGGTTCAGAAGGTTCTTCAGCCGTTCCGGATCGCCGAGCCCCGGCACCTGAACGATGATGCGGTTCGTACCCTGACGCTGGATAATCGGCTCGGTGGTGCCAAGTTCGTCGACGCGGCGACGCACGACCTCGATCGACTGCTCGACCGCGCTGGAGGTGCGATATTCGATCCCCTCGGGCGTCAGCGAAAGATCGATCACACCCGCCTGCGGGCTCGAAAGCGCAGCCTCCCTGATCGTGCCACCCGTCAGAAGACCGGAGGAAATCGGGGCCGTCAGCTCGGAAAGCGCTTCACGCGCGGCGTCCGCCTGGCTTGGATCACGCAAGCGGATGGTGACCGTCTGGTCCTTCGTGGTGATGGCCGAATAGCCGATGCGGGCGGAACGCAGAGCCGATCGAGCAGAATCGCTCAAGGACTGAACCCGCTTTGCGATCAGGTCGGCTTCATCAACCTGCAAGAGGATGTATGAACCACCCTGCAGATCGAGACCCAGCGTTATCTGCTTGTTGGGCAGAAAGTCAGGGAAGCTGTCGAGCGTGGAGCGCGGAAGCACATTGGGCAGTGCGTAGACGACACCAAGGGCGACCACGAGCCAAATGAGAATTGACTTCCAGCGCGAAAAATACAGCATTCAATGATCCGGTCGGGTTTCAGACGGCGCGCTTCTCAGCATCAGCCGTTTTCTTGACGTCTCTGCCACCTTAATATCGAAAAAGCGGCGAGCCGATGGGCTGCGCCGCTTAAACTTTGGCAAGACTTATTTTTGATTGGCTGCCGCCGGCTCGCCCTTGACGCGAACATCGCTGATCATGGAACGAAGCAGCCTCACGCGGGTCTGCTCGGAGATCTGAACCTCGAGTTCGCCGTTGTCGAGGACTTTCGTCACCTTGCCCAGAATGCCGCCGCCGGTCACGACCTGATCGCCGCGGCGAATGTTTTCCAGCATCTGATTGCGCTTCTTCATCTGCTGGCGCTGCGGCCGGATGATGAGAAAGTACATGATCGCGAACACCGCGACGAATGGGAGGATGCTGAGAAGCAGCTCGCTTCCCCCGCCCGTGACACCACCTGTTTGGGCGAAGGCTTGCGTGACGAACATAGAGTTGACCTTTCATACGAAAAAGCGCGGGAGTTTTCGCCGCGCCTTGCAATAATTGCGCCGAATATACGATTGGACCTGTCGATTGCAACACAAGCGGGGCAACGGAAAAGCACCCTGCGTTCACGAAAGATCATGTATGCCGGAGTTGGATCTCAGCGAACTCAAAACAACGCTCGAGCGAATTGCAGGGGCGCTCGAAAGACTTGCGCCGGAGCGAGCAAGTTCGACCGACCTGACGGAAGCGGATTGTTTCGTCTTCGATCCGCCGCTGACCCTTCGGCCGGTTCACGCCGTCAATCGCGTCCCGATCGACCTTTTGCAGGGGATAGACCGCTCTCGCGACCTCTTGCTGGACAACACGTTGCGCTTCGCTAGGCGGTTTCCGGCCAACAACGCGCTTCTCTGGGGCGCGCGGGGCATGGGAAAATCCTCGCTGGTGAAAGCCGCCCATGCCAGCGTCAACCGGCAAATCACACCGGATCAAAAGCCCTTGAAGCTCGTGGAGATCGCGCGCGAAGACATCGATCATCTGCCGGAGCTGATGACGCTTCTCAAAGCGCAGCCCTATCAGATCCTGCTCTTCTGCGACGATCTCTCCTTCGACAGCGGCGATTCGAGCTACAAGTCGCTGAAGGCGGTGCTGGAAGGCGGCGTGGAGGGCCGGCCTGCGAACGTTCTGTTCTATGCGACCTCCAACCGTCGCCATCTGCTGCCGCGTGACATGATCGAGAACGAGCGATCCACCGCGATCAATCCGGGCGAATCCGTGGAGGAGAAAGTCTCGCTGTCCGATCGCTTCGGACTTTGGATCGGCTTCCACAATTGCAGCCAGGACGACTATCTCGCCATGGTGCAGGGCTATGCGGAGCGCTACGATCTTGCGATCGAGCCCAAGGCGCTTCGCCGAGAAGCGCTCGAATGGCAGGTGACGCGCGGCAGCCGATCGGGCCGCGTCGCCTTTCAGTTCATTCAGGACCTCGCCGGTCGGCTTGGCCAGCGCCTTGCCTGACGGCAAGGCTTACTGGAGATAGCCCGACGGATCGATCGGCGCGGAGTTCTTTCGGACCTCGAAGTGGAGCTGCGGGACGCTCGCATCTCCGCTCATGCCCGAGCTTGCGATCTGCTCGCCGCGCTTGACCTTGTCGCCACGCTTCACTTTCAGCGAGTCGGCATGACCATAGACCGTGACGAGGCCATCGTCGTGTTTGACGAGAACCGTGTTGCCGAATTCCTTCAGCCCGTCGCCGGCATAGATGACGACGCCATTCTCTGCAGCCTTGACCGGGGTGCCTCGCGGGACTGAAATGTTGAGCCCGTCATTGCGCTTGGACCCGACCTTTTCGCCGAAACGCTGCAGGACCCGGCCCTGCACCGGCCAGCGATAGCGACCGATGCCGCTGGACTGCGGCGCGACTTCGTCACTGGCACGCGCCTGTTCCGAAACCGAAGACTTCGGCTGTGCCGTTGCGACGCGCGTCTCCTTCGGAGCCGTGACGGCCGTTTCAGCCTGCGCCTTTGGTGCCTCCGGCTTGGTCGTGACCGGCTTCGACGCCTGGGTGTCCTCGGGCTTCTCATAGGGCTTGGGCGCGGTCTGAACGGACGCGACCTGTGTCGGCTTGCTGCTGCCGCCTGGACGCGCGGTCGGAACGACGAGCCGCTGGCCGACGCGCACCACGTCGCCGCTCATATTGTTCGCCTCGCGGATCGCAGAGGCAGAAATCCCCGAGCGCCGGGCAATCGCGGAAAGCGTATCGCCGCTTTCCACCGTGACGGTCTGGCTGGCTCCGTTCGATGCGGTCGCACCGTTCGACGAATTGACCGGACGCGAGCTCGGGCTGCCGATGTGCTGGGCCTGCTGGTTCAGGGTCGTCGGCGGTGTACCGCGTGTCTGATCAAGGTCCTGTTGAGGCGCAACCGTGGCGGTTTGCTGGCTTGCACCGGCAGACCCGTTGCCTTGACCGAAGACGGTGCCGGCTTGCGCCTGTCCGTAATTCGGCTGAGGCGGAGGCGGCAACTGACCGCGCTGCACTTCACTGGACGCATATGGCTGGTTGGAAGCATATGGCTGCTGCGGCGGCATGGGCTGTTGAGTGCCCGTAAAGCCGCCGTTGTTCTGCGCCTGGGCCTGGGAAATCGACCCGGTCATCGTCTGGTCGATGTTCTGCGGATAGGCGCCGGACTGGGCGGGCGCCATCTGGGCGTTGGCCGCTTGCGGCACGGCGCCTGTGTAGAAGCCGTCATCGAACCGGACGGCGTCGGCCGAACACCCCGCGCTGAGTGCGGTTGCTAGAAGAAGCGCGGTCGTCAGTGCGCGGCGGGAATGAAGTTGGGCGGAAACTCGGTAACGCATCGCTGTCCCTTAAACGACAGGAAATTTGTCACCATTAGAACGCGTTAATCTTACTTTGCTGTTAAAGCCCGGCTTCGATTATAGGACTTTGGCAAGACCCGAGCCGAGAGGCTGGTAATAGACGGGCCACAGATCCTCGCGTTCGAACCGCGAACCGACCCGTGTGAGACGCACCAGCATCTGCGCCTCGTCCCCGGGCCCGACGGCGCAGATCAGACGCGCCTGCTGCTTCATCTGATCGAGAAAAATACGCGGCGGCGAGGGGAAAGCCGCGTGCACGATGATCCGGTCATAGGGTGCGCCATCGAGATAGCCCTCGGCACCGTCGGCATGAACCAGCGTGACATTGGTAACGTCTGCGCGCTTCAACGCCGCTTCCGCCTTTGAAAGCAGTCGCCGATAGCGATCGAGCGTCGTCACGTGCAGCGCGATGCGCGTCATGAGCGCGGTGATATATCCACTCCCGGTGCCGATCTCCAGAACCATGTTCTCTGGCTGGAGATCCAGCAGGCTGACGAGGCGGACCGCCGTCGTAGCGTCAGGCATCGTCTCCCCGCAATCGATCGGGACCGGGCCGGGCGCAAAGGAACGCGCACCGGAGACGGGAAGAAAGGCTTCTCTCGAAAGTTCGGCAACGGCCTTCAGTAGGGCGGGCGAAATCGGCGGGCGGCCGACCTCGAGATCGGCAAGAAAACGCTCTTTCTCGTTCGCCCGGTCGCTCACGTTCGGAAATGGTCTCCCAAGCGGTCGAGAAGATGCTCGGCCGTCAGATCAAGATGGAGGGGCGTCACCGAGATATAGCCGTCTCGCAACGCGCCGAGATCGGAGTGTTCAACCTCAGGACCGCGCTGGCGGCCGAATTTGAGCCAGTAATAGGGAAAGCCCCGCCCGTCCTCGCGCTCCTCGATCCCGAGGGCATATTCAAGCTTGCCCTGGCGCGTGATCTTCACGCCTTCGACGTCATCCGGCTCTCGAACGGGAAAGTTCACGTTGAAGAGATGTCCGCTCGGCAAATCGCAGGTCATCAGCTTGCCGATGACGTCCGGCCCGTGACGCAAGGCTGTCGCCCAGGGATCGTTCAGCCGCCTGGTTCGATCGAAGGCCTGGCTGACGGCGATCGAACGAACGCCCAGCATCGTGCCCTCCATGGCACCTGCGACGGTTCCGGAATACGTCACGTCGTCGGCGACGTTCTGGCCGACATTGATGCCAGACAGAACCAAATCGGGCGGCGAGTCCATCAGCCTGCGCGCCGCCATGATCACGCAGTCGGTGGGTGTTCCGGTCAGAGCGAAGCGCTTTTCGCCGAGCTTCCGAAGCCGCAAGGGATGCGACAGGGTAAGCGAGTGGGCGAGACCGCTCTGGTCGGTTTCTGGCGCAACCGTCCAGACATCATCGGAGATCTCGGCCGCGATCCGCTCGAGCGCGGTGAGACCCTCCGAGAGGATACCGTCGTCATTGGTGATCAGAATGCGGGTCAAGCCTTGCCACCGACGCGCTCGATTCCGCCCATATACGGCTTCAGAACCTCGGGCACGAGGATCGAGCCATCCTCCTGCTGATAGTTCTCCATGATGGCGATCAGACAACGCCCGACCGCGACGCCCGATCCGTTCAGGGTGTGAACGAAGCGGGGCTGCTTCTCGCCCTCGGCCTTGTAGCGCGCGTTCATGCGCCGGGCCTGGAAATCGCCGCAGACCGAGCAGGAGGAGATTTCGCGATAGGCATCCTGCCCGGGGAGCCAGACCTCGATGTCATAGGTCTTGCGCGACGCGAACCCCATATCGCCGGTACAGAGCGTGATGACCCGATATGGCAGCCCCAAGCGCTTCAGAACCTCTTCCGCACAGGCCGTCATCCGCTCCAGCTCGTCGGTCGAGCTCTGGTCGTCGGTAATCGATACCATCTCGACCTTGTTGAACTGGTGCTGGCGCAGCATGCCCCTCGTATCGCGCCCAGCCGAGCCGGCTTCCGAGCGGAAACAGGGCGTCAGCGCAGTCATTCGAAGCGGCAAATCGCCCCCAGAGAGGGTTTCCTCGCGCACGATGTTGGTGAGCGGAACCTCGGCGGTCGGGATGAGCCAGAACTGTTCTTCGGTCGGCGCGTCCTCGAAGGCGTTCGCCACCAGCTCGCGCACTTCGATCTCACCTTTTTTCAGGCGGTCGAGATCCTGGGCGCGGGTGAACTGTTCCAGCACTTCATCGGTCTGCTGGGCGCGGCCGGTCATGGAGGCGCCGATGAAGAGGTCCTCACCGAATTTCGGCAATTGGGAGGTGCCGTACATGGCGTCGTTGCGCACCAGAACGGGCGGCTGAACTTCCTCGTAGCCGTGCTCATCGATATGAAGGTTCAGCATGAACTGCCCGAGCGCACGCTCCAGGCGCGCAAGCTCGCCGCGCAGAATGTTGAAGCGGGAACCGGAGATCTTGCCGGCAAGTTCGAAATCCATGAGGCCGAGCGCCTCTCCGAGTTCGTAATGCTCCTTCGGCTTGAAGGCGAATTCGGGCTTCTCGCCGACCTTGCGCACTTCGACATTGTCATCTTCGTCCGCGCCGACGGGCACGTCTTCCAGCGGAATGTTCGGCAAACGCGAAAGCGCGTCGCGCAAAGCCGCGTCGATCCGGCGCTCCTCGGCCTCGCCAGCCTGGAGTTCGGCCTTGATCGTGGCGACCTCGTCGATCAGCTCCTGAGCCTTCGCATCGTCGCCCGATCCCTTGGCCTTGCCGATCGCCTTCGAGGCCTCGTTACGGCGGGCCTGCAGCTCCTGAAGCACTTTCAAATGATCGCGGCGCTTCTCGTCGAGCTTGATCAGATCGATGGAAGCAGGCTTCGCCCCGCGCGCCTTGAGGGCTTCATCCAGCTTGTTAGGATTGTCGCGTATCCACCTGATATCGATCATTATCTCTCGTTCCGCTTTAGTGCTGACGAGGACCGATCGCTCAAAGCCGAATGCTCTTTGCGTTTCATCATCGGACGCAGAGAAAAAACGTTTCTAGGCTCCGGCCTCGCCGAGTTCACGCGCCCGCTTTCTCTCGATGTAGCGCGCTGCAAGAATGGAAATCTCGTAGAGAAGGATCGTCGGCACGGCAAGACCGATCTGGGACAGCGGGTCCGGCGGCGTGATGACGGCCGCGACGATAAACGCAATGACGATCGCGTATTTCCGCTTGCCCGCAAGACCATTCGCAGTCGTCAGCCCGGCACGCACAAGCAGCGTCGCAACCACCGGCAACTGGAACACCAGGCCGAAGGCGAAAATGAGCGTCATGATCAGCGAAAGATACTCAGACACGCTCGGCAAGAGCTCGATGATGGCCTGCCCGTCGCCTCCCGTCTGCTGCATGGAGAGGAAGAACCACATCACCATGGGCGTGAAGAAGAAATAGACGAGCGACGCCCCCATGAGAAAAAGGATGGGGGTCGCGACAAGGAACGGCAGAAATGCGCCGCGCTCGTTCTTGTAGAGGCCGGGCGCGACGAACTTGTAGATCTGCGCCGCGATCAGCGGGAAGGCGAGGAAGAAGCCACCGAAGGCCGCGATCTTGACCTGTGTAAAGAAGAATTCCTGTGGCGCGGTGTAAATGAAACGCGCCTGCTCTGTCGGAAGGCCAGACCATTGGAAAGCGGTCTGGTATGGCACCACGAGCAGATTGAAGAGCTCCTTTGCGAAGAAGAAGCACAGAATGAAGGCGAGGAAAAACCCGATGATGGAGCGGATGAGGCGCTGCCGCAGCTCGATCAAATGCTCGATGAGCGGCGCCGAGGAAGCGTCGATGTCGTCGTCGGAGGCGCTCACGATGTCCGCTCCATCGAATTGTCTTTAGAGGCACCGTCGGTCTTGGCGCTCCCATCCGCAGAAGGCGCGGCGTCGTCCGAACCGTGCTCGGTCGTGGCCGATGTCTTTGCGGGGCTTTGAGGCTTCGGCGACCGGTCGGCCGTCTCGACGCGATCGGCAGGCATCTTTGTGGCGGATCGGACCGAGGAGCGGATATCGTCGCCGATATCGTGCATCGGCTTCATCGCCTCACGCATCTGCCGCCGCGGGTCCAGCCCGCGAATATCGTCGACGGATTTTTTGACCTCGTCGAGCTCGGCTTCTTTCAGCGCCTCGTCGAATTGCTTGCGAAAATCGCCGGCCATGGAACGCATCTGTTTCATGGCGCGGCCAAATGAGCGCAGCATGCCCGGCAGATCCTTCGGACCGACAACGACGATCAGAACGACCGCCACGACCAACATTTCGGTCCAGCCGATATCGGGAAACATGGTCAGTCCTCGACGCAATCAGAGCGGCGGATAGGCTCCGCCGCCGCATGCGCCCTAAAAACGGAATGGATCAGACGGTCGTCTTGTCGGTCTTCGTCTCGTGCTGCACGGTCTGACCCGACTGGTCATCAAGCCCACGACGTTCCTGAGTCTGCGTCGACTCGTCGTCGTCGTTCATGCCCTTCTTGAAGTTCTTGATGCCCTTGGCGACATCGCCCATCAGCTCGGGGATCTTGCCGCGCCCGAAGAGCAGAAGCACGACCGCCAGAACGATCAGCCAGTGCCAGATGCTGAAGCTACCCATAAAGAACTCTCCGTACGCCCCGGGCTCTCGTACCCGGTTGCCAAACTCTGTTCGCTCTAACTAACGATGATCGACGTCTTTTTCAAACACGATCACATCCTGCGCATCGACTGATACGACAACATCACGGCAGTTTTCTGAAACCAGACCGGCCCGCATGCGTGAGCGAAGCGGATCGTCTATTCCTTCGACTGCAACCGTGAAGAGATCCACGCCGCCGAGGAAGCGGCGTGAGACAATTCGCCCGAAGACACCCGCTTCGCTTTCACCGAGCCGCAATCCCGTCAACCGCAATGCCACGGTGAGCTTCGTTCCGTCGGGTTTGTCGCTGGTCGCGACGGGGCCTAGCGCGGTCACGACGCGACCACCCCTTGCCTCGGCCTCGATGACGTTGAGCTCGGAAAAGAATCCTGCGGCAAAAAGATCCGCCGGATGGCGATAGAGGTCGCCGCCCGTTCCCGTCTGGACGAGACGACCGCCGCGCAAAAGCGCGATCTTGTCGCCCATCCGCATCGCTTCTTCGGCATCATGGGTGACGACGATCGCGGTTGCGCGCGTTTCGCGGAGGATTTGCAGCGTATCGGTGCGAATCACGTCCTTCAGACGACTATCGAGGCCGGAAAAGGGCTCATCCATCAGGAGGACGGACGGTCGCGGCGCAAGAGCCCGTGCGAGCGCGACCCGCTGCTGCTCGCCGCCCGACAGCATGTGGGGGTATTGGTCGCCGCGACCTGCGAGACCGACGCGCTCGAGCGCGGACCCAGCTGCGCGCTTGGCCGCCGCAGAGGAAAGCCCTGACAAACCGAAAGCGACGTTTTTCAGAAGCGTCATATGCGGAAAGAGCGCGTAGTCCTGAAACATGAGGCCGACGCCTCGGCGCTCCGGCGGGACAAACTGATCCGGGCCCGCCATCTCCCGCCCGTTGATCATCAAGCGCCCTTCGCTCTGGCGCTCGATCCCGGCGGCGATTCTCAGGAGCGTCGTCTTGCCCGAGCCGGAGGGCCCGAGAAGGCAAAGAATGTTGCCGGCCTCGGCCGTCAGGTCGATGCCGCACAGCACTTCCTTCGAGCCGAATGTGTGCTTCACGTTTTCGAAGGTGAGATTGGCCGCGAAACTGACGCCCGCGCTCGTGCGAGCCGCAGGCGAAAGCGGCGCTACTGTCTTGGAGCGAGAAAGCACGATACCGGCACGTCCCGAAGCGATTGATCGCCCAGCCTGTTCGAGTGGCGCGGGCCTTCGCACTGTGGGTAATCATTCGCCCGCGCTTGCGCAAGAAGCATGCGGGACCAAGAAGCCGCGTCATCAGAGCGGCGGACCTCGGACATCAACGGTTTTGTGAACGCGTCAGCAGCACGGGCAGAGCCCGAGCCTCTCGACCGAACGATCAGACGAGGACGGACAAAAGCCGGTCGTACTCATCCGACGTCGCTTCGAGCTGGTCGGTGTCCGTCGGCCGGATCAGGCAGCTTTCCGCGCGCACCGCACGGCGGCGCGCATCGAAATCCAGAACAGGAACGCCACGGGCGAGCGACCGCATCTCATCCATATCGCCGTTGCAGTGAAGAACGACGTCGCAACCGGCACCGAGCGCGTCGCGGGCTCGCTCGTCATAGGGGCCCTTGAGCGCCTTCATCGAGATATCGTCGGTCATCAGCAGGCCGTCGAAGCCAATTTCGCCGCGAATGACGTCACCGATCACCACCGGCGACAGCGTGGCGGGACGTTTCGAATCGATATCGCTGAAAAGGATATGCGCGCTCATGGCGCATGGCATGTCCGCAAGCTCTGCAAAGGGGAGGAAATCGCGCTTGGCGAGATCGTGATGTTTGGCATCGACCACAGGCAGTTCCTTGTGTGAGTCCGCCCGGCCCCGACCGTGACCCGGAATGTGCTTGACGACCGGCAGGACACCACCGGCCATCGCGCCCTGTGCCATTGCACGACCAAGCACGGCGACGTGCGCGGGGTCCTTGCTGAGTGCCCTGTCCCCGATGATGTCGTGCGCACCATCCACCGGAACGTCGAGACAGGGGATGCAATCGGCGTTGATGCCGTAGCGCATGAGGTCGGCGGCAAGCAGGCGCCCATGGAGATAGGCAAGGCGCTCTCCGGCCTCTCTGTCCTCGCGGTAGAGATCGCCGATGACCTGGGCGGCCGGTCTCTTGGGCGCGAGCGGCGGCGTGAGGCGGCGAATGCGACCGCCTTCCTGATCGATAAAGATCGGCGTCGTCTCGCGGCCGCCGAGTTCCTTCAGCATTTCCACGAGTTCCGTCAGTTGCGACGAACTTTCGATATTTCGAGCGAAGAGAATGAATCCCCAGGGTCGTTCACCCTGGAAGAAGGCTCGCTCATCGCGGCTCGGCTCAAGTCCGAGCGGCGCTGCAATCCAGGATTTCGCGTCGCTCATCGCGGACTCCGTCCTCGCTTCGCCTCTTTGATCGGGCGAATTTTCGATTGTCATAGTGGGATTCGAAGCTAGCCTGTAGCCACCGGCTGCAAGACCGCCGACGCCTGATGCGATCAGCGCGAAACGTAGCAGCTTCCGCCGGCTGATTTCATCTGTTCGCAAAGGTTGATGGCTTCCTGCTTGGACGAAGCGGCAAGACGGACGCGATGATACGTGCCCTTACCCGGAATGTCCGCAGTCTGAACCACCAACTGTCGGCCGGAAATGACGTTGCCATATCGCGACGCCACAGTCTTGGCCGAGGCTTGTGCAGCTTCTGCAGTGGGCTGCGACGACATCTGGACATACCAGGCATCCGCGCTCGGGGCGGCGGCGGCCGGAGCTGCCGAAACGGATGGTGCAGCGATGCTTCCGGTCTGCTCATTGGATTGCAGAGATGCAACTTCGCGGGGCCTTTGCGGAGCCGTCGGCTTCATCGATGGGACCGGCACATTCGGTGCGGGCTCACCCGCGATCTCGGCAGCTGTATCGCTTCCGACCACGCCCGCATCGTCGCCATCGGTCATCGCCTCGATCGCGGCAAGGTCGGCAGTACCGGCGAGAGTCGCCTCATCGTTCAAGGCAGAGGCAGAGGTAATGCCGCCCAGCGTCTGGCCTGCATCCAGCGGACGCGATGCCGCATCGATCAGCGCCTTTGTCGGCTCGATCGACTCGGTTTCCTTGTTGGTGACGATGGTCCCGTCCGGAAGAACCGTGACGGTCCGGACCCGTCGCGGCTGAAGCGTCGGCTCGGACGATTCCGGCTTGGCGTCGCTCATTGCGACCGCGAAAGCGGAGGACTGGACGCCCGGAAGATTTTCGTAACTCTCGGGTGCTTCCTGCTGAAGGGCGATCGGCTTCTCGGCTGCGGAGAGCAGAGACTCCTGACGCGCGCCGCCATCGGAGTCGGCGTTCGCGACCTTCTCATAGGTGACACGATGCTGGTTTGCGACCTGCCTGCCACCGGGATTAGGCGGCGCAATCTTGATCGGATCGGTTTCTGCCCTGACGATCAGCGGTTCAGACGAACCGGAGCTCTCGTTGGATCCACCCAGCACGAAAACGCTGGCACCACCCAGAAGAGCGACACCGACGAGACCAGCCGCGATCTTGCGATACGGCGATCCATACGCTCTAGCGCGGCCCTCGGCGGGCGCATCCACGGCCGCCGCATTCCGGGAAAAGGTCGACAAGATACGCGGCAACGGCTCTTCATAGACCGCCTCGTCCTCGACCGCGATTTCGGTTTCCGGCGCAACGGCGTGTGCCTGTGACGGTTCAGCGATCGAAACCGGCTCGGTCTTCTTGTCGAGGTTGAGTGTGGCCATCTCGCTGGCGAGAAGCGAATCGAAGTCGTCGAAGACAGGCTCGACCTTCTCATCTTCCACCTTACGTTCAGGCGCGAAGGCTTCCGTCTTGCGAACCTTGCCCGCGAGAGGGTCCGCCGGTGCGGACAGCCCCTCGAGCGCCAGAGCGAATTCGGCGTCGAAACCGTCATCGGCAGAGCTGGCTTCGGACTTTTTGTCAGCCGCCACGGTCAGTGGTTCAAGCACAGGCTCCTCAGGCGTCTTGGCCTGAGGCTTGGCGGTCTTAGCCGCCTGGCTGAACATGGCGGCCCCGAAATGTGGACGTGCCGCAGGCTTTGCGGGCACAGCCTGGACAGCAGCAGGGGTCGGAGCCGGAGCTTCCGCCTCGATCGTTTCGGCGAAACTTGCCAGTTCCGCGTCGAGTTCGCTGGCAATCAACCCGTCGAGCCCGAAATCGGGCTGATCGGCAGACACGGCCTCTCTGGCCTCGGGCAGTTGTTCGTTCGCAGTCTTCAGTTCGGACGCGATGCCTTGATCGGCACTATGATCGGCCACTGTCTCGTCGCTGGCCTCGACAGGCTCAGCCATTTCCGATGCGATCAGCGCTTCAAGCCCATAGGGATCGTCATACGTCGCCGGGACGCCTTCCGAGGCATCGTCGATGGTTTCCTGAGCAGGTCCTGCTTGAGCAAACGGGTCTTCGACGGACGTTTCCGACTGAGAGATATCCGACTGGGACAAAGTGGTGTCGAGCGCAGGCTCGCCGTCCGCAGCCTGATCGAACGCCGACTGCGACCGAGGCGATTCAACCTTGGGAGCTGGATTGGCTTTGGGCGCCGGCTTTGCGACCGGAGCACCCCAGGGTTCTTCGATCAGTTTGGCGAGTTCGGCGAACGGATCGTCCTCGTGGGTATCCGCAAATTCGGAAAATCCCCGCCCGGCTGCCGATCTATCGTCCATCGATAATCCCCATCTAAACCCGGCACGCCCCTCAACGTGCTTATTGAGGGGCTAGGAGACGAAGTTGGCCAAAGCGTGATCGACTAACGCATTTCCTCAGGAGCTTCGGCACCGATGATGCCGAGACCCGATCGAATGACAGTCGCCACAGCATCGACCAATGCCAGCCGGGCAAGGCTCGATTTTGGCGAATCAGGATTAACAAACCGTAACTGCGGCAGGTCTTTACCGCGATTATACTGCCCGTGAAACGTCGATGCCAGATCGTAGAGATAGAAGGCGATTCGGTGCGGCTCCCTTGCATTGGCCGCCGATTGTACGACCCGAGGAAATTCCGCGAGCTTCTTGATCAGGCCCGTTTCGCCCTCATCGTCGAGCAGAAAAAGGTCGGCTTCGATCGAATCGCCGATGGACACATCAAAACGCGACTCACGCGCCTGACGAAAGATCGAATGGGCCCGTGCATGGGCGTACTGGACGTAGAAGACCGGATTGTCCTTGGACTGCTCCGTCACCTTCTGGAAGTCGAAATCCAGCGGCGCATCGCTCTTGCGATAAAGCATCATGAAGCGGACCGGATCGCGGCCCACCTCCTCCACGACGTCGGCCAGCGTGATGAAGTCGCCAGAGCGCTTCGACATCTTCACCGGCTCGCCGTCCCTATAGAGCTTGACGAGTTGGCAGAGAATGACGGTCGATTTGGCCGCGCCGCCTGAAATTGCCTTGGCGACGGCTTCCAGCCGCTTCACATAGCCTGAGTGATCGGCGCCGAGAACGAAGATCATCTCCGAGAAGCCGCGCTCAAACTTGTCGCGGAAATAGGCGACATCTGCCGCGAAATAGGTATAGAGCCCGTTCGATTTCACCAGCGGCCGATCCTGGTCATCGCCGACGGCGGTCGAGCGCAGCAGGGTCTGCTCGCGGTCTTCCCAATCCTCCTGCGGCTTGCCCTTCGGCGGCGGCAGCGCGCCCCGGTAGACATAGCCCTTTTCCTCAAGATCGGAGATCGCGGACGCGATCTTGCCGCCCTCCGCATCGTGCAGGGTCCGCTCGGAAAAGAAGACCTCGTGCTCGATGCCGAGGGTTTTCAGGTCGTCGCGGATCATGTCCATCATGGCGTCGATCGCGCGGTCCCGGACGATCGGCTCCCACTCGGCCTGGGGTTTGTCCCGAAGGCTCTCGCCGAATTCATCGACCAATAACTGGCCTAGAGGCTTCAGATAATCCCCCGGATAAAGCCCCTCGGGGATCGTGCCGATGTCCTCGCCAAGCGCTTCCCGGTAACGCAGAAAGGCGGATCGGGCGAGAACGCCGATCTGTTCGCCCGCATCGTTGACGTAATATTCCTTTGTGACGTCCTCGCCCGAAAATTCGAGAAGCCGCGCAATCGCATCGCCGACGACGGCGCCCCGGCAATGGCCCACATGCATGGGGCCGGTGGGATTGGCCGACACATATTCGACATTGATCTTGCGACCCGTCTGAGCGCCGCGCCCGTAGTCGAGCCTTGCTCCAAGGAGCGCACCCAGATGGCGCGGCCAGAAGGCCGGCGAGAGCCGCAGGTTGATGAAGCCGGGCCCTGCGATCTCGACAGCCGCGATATCGGCGTCAGTGCGGAGAGCTTCCGCGATCTTCTCGGCGAGATCGCGCGGCTTCATCCCCATCGGCTTGGCGAGCACCATGGCGGCGTTGGTCGCGAGATCGCCGTGAGCCGGATCGCGCGGCGGCTCTGCCGTCACGCGCTCCAGATCCGGCACGGCATGGCCGAGATCGGTGAGGACGGTCGAAACGGCGGTTCTGATCCGCGTTTCGAAATCGGCGAAAATGTTCATCATAAGCTCGGGCGCATAAGAAAGACGGCCGGGTTGTCCGGCGGCCATAGGTTCAAGTCAATGCGGATATGGGGTGGCGGCTAGCCCAAACGCGGGGTGTGGTCAAACAATCGACGATGTTCGACAAGCGCGTAGGTGTCGGTCATACCCGAGAGATAGTCGGCGATCCGCCGCGCACGCCCGCCGGTTTCCATCCGCTGAAAGTCCCGCGACCACTCCGCCGGCAGAAGATTAGGCTCGGCCAGAAACCGCTGGAAAAGCTGCTCCACGACACGTTCAGCGGAGCGCATGACGGTCGCTACGCTGTCGGCGCGATAGACCCGCTGGAACAAGAACCGCCGCGTTTCGTCGACGGCCGCGAGCATGTGCGGTGAGAACGCGATAATCGTCTCCCCCGCCCCTCTTACGGCGTCAGGACTTTGGGGATCGATCCGCTCAAGCGCAGTCACGGACGTATCGATGACGTTCTCGACCATCCGCGTGATGTGGCGGCGCATGATCTCGTTGGCGAGCCGGTCCGATGAGAGATTCGGGTAGCGCGCCTCGATCTCACTCAAGATCGAGCCAGCCAGCGTGAGACCGCGCAGATCCTCAAGGTGGATAAGCCCTGCCCTCAAGCCGTCGTCGAGATCGTGGGTGTTGTAAGCGATATCATCAGCGATCGCGGCGCATTGCGCTTCGAGGCTCGCATGGGTTTCGAGATCGAGCGGAAAGACGGCATCGAAGGCCGCGACAGGCTGAGGAAGCACCTCAGTAGCGAATGGGCCGCGGAGGGGGCCGTTGTGTTTGACGAGACCTTCGAGCGTTTCCCAGGACAGGTTCAGCCCGTCAAACTCGGCGTATCGCTGTTCGAGCTCGGTCACGATCCGAAGCGCCTGAGCGTTGTGATCGAAGCCTCCATAGGGCTCCATGGCGCGGTGCAGCGCCCGCTCGCCGGCATGGCCGAAGGGCGGATGGCCGAAGTCGTGGACGAGTGCGATCGCCTCGGTCAGATCCTCGTCGAGCCTGAGCGCCCGCGCAAAGGCCCGCGCGATCTGGCTGACCTCGATCGTGTGTGTCAGACGGGTGCGATAGTGATCGGCCTCGGTGGCGACGAAAACCTGCGTCTTGTGCTTGAGCCTGCGAAATGCCGTGGAATGAACGATCCGGTCGCGATCGCGCTGATAAGCCGTTCGCGTGGCGCTTTCAGGCTCCGGACAAAGCCGGCCCCTGCTCTGCCGGTGATCGACGGCATAGGGGCTGAGCGGTTCGCGGCCCATGCCGATCGCCCTTTTGGGCGGGCTCGATTCAGATGCCATCATCATTTCGTGCCATGATTGACCAGGGCTGGCGGCGTTATTACCTTCCATCAGACCCATGAACAAGGAGCGCGGCGGGCTTTTAACCCGACCTCGATCGAGCACGATGAGCGAGACTCTTTCTCAACCCGTCACCCTGTCCGACAAAGCGGTCAAGCGGATCGCGACCATTTTGTCGAAATCACCGGAAGCGAAATCTCTTCGCGTATCGGTGGAAGGCGGAGGCTGTTCCGGCTTTTCCTATAAGTACGACCTCACCAGCGAGACCGAGGACGACGATCTCGTGCTGGAGCGCGACGGTGCCCGTGTCGTCATCGACCAAGTCTCGGTGGTTTATCTCGACGGTTCGGTCATAGACTTCGTCGACGACTTGATGGGCCAGAGCTTCCAGATCCGGAATCCGAACGCCGTCGCCAGCTGCGGATGCGGCACCAGCTTCTCGATCTGATCGGCACATGATGGCAGACCATTCGGCGGGCGCGGCATATGCGCCCCGCCCCGTCACCCATTGTGAAAACCGGAAGATCTGTGGCTTCCGGCTGAAGATCTACACGATTATCGGTCCCGGCCGCAGCATTGAGGCTTCCATCATCGAAGCAGCGCTAGAGGCGGTCGCTAGACGTCTGTCCGCGGTGCCGCAGTCCGTAGACGAGTCGGGCCTCGGTTTCGTCATTCTGCATCTCGGCACCGACGCGAACTGGCTGCTGATCGATCGCTGGGTGTTCGGGGACAGCCTGAAGCAGGCGAACCTGCGCTCGCCGCTCGCCGATCCGCATGCTTTCGCACCGGTCGATGATCCCGATCTTCTTGCCTGCGTTTGGGAAGCAGGGATTATCGAGTTCGAGCGCCGGGCTTTTATCGAAACCATGATGACGACAAAGCCGGATGAATCGCGCTATCTCTCGGGCCTTCTCAAAGGCGAGGTCTGAAATCGTGCTGATCGCATCCTGGAACATCAACGGCATCAAGGCACGGATCGACGGGCTCTGCCCATGGCTGACGGAACGCGCTCCCAACATCGCCTGCCTTCAGGAGATCAAGAGCCAGGACGAGGGCTTTCCGCGCCAAGCGATCGAGGACCTCGGCTATCACGTGGAAACCCACGGCCAGAAGGGCTTCAACGGCGTTGCACTCCTGTCCAGGGAGAAACCCGAAAGCGTGATGCGCGGCCTGCCCGGCGACGAAAGCGACGAGCAGGCCCGCTATATCGAGGGCCTTTGGCAGACCGAGGACGGTCCCTTGCGCGTCGCCTCGATCTATCTGCCAAACGGCAACCCGCTCGGGACGGAAAAATTCGATTATAAGCTGGCATGGATGGACCGCCTCGAGCGCCACGCTCGCGCGCTTCTTGCAAACGAGGAGCGGCTCGTTCTCGCTGGCGACTATAACGTCATCCCGCAGCCTGAAGACGTGCACAATCCAAAAGCTTGGGCCGAGGATGCGCTCTTCCAGCCCGAATCGCGCGGCAATCTCCGCCGCCTCATCCACCTCGGCTTCGCCGATGCCCTGCGTCTCACCGACGACAGGGACAAGCTTTATACGTTCTGGGATTATCAGGCCGGCGCTTGGCAGAAGAACAACGGCATCCGCATCGATCACCTGCTCTTGTCGCCCGAAGCGCAGATCGCGCTTCGCTCGGTCGGCATCGACAAGCAAGTGCGGAGTTGGGAGAAACCGTCGGACCATGTGCCGATCCTGGCGGAACTCGGTCGCTGAGAGCGCCCGGTTCTAAAGCCGCAACGCCGTAATTCGAAGCCTTGCCCTCTACGGGCGGCCTATGGTGTGCAGCCCGGCTGACAACAGCCGGGCGCTTTATCAATTCCGCATCAACGGACCATTCGCGGCAGCCATCTGCTGTTCCGCGTAGGATCGCGCCGTGCGGCGGGTCGCCTCGCTGGCGATGCCGAAAGCCCGCTCCTGAAGGCCCTTGATCCAGGCCTGATCGTCCGGCTTTGCCCGCTTCAGCGCCATGGTCAGCATTGCGAGACCACGGACAGGTTCCGGCTTGAGCGAGATCGCCTCGCCATCGAACAGGAGATATCCGAGCAGCGCCTGTGCCCCGATATGGCCCTTAGATGCGGCAAGCTTCAGCCAGCGGGCGGCCTGCTTGGGATTTGTGCGACCGCCCTCGCCTTCCAGCATCATACGGCCCAGCTCGAACTGCGCTTTCGGACTGCCGAAATAGCTCGCGGCATGGAAGTAGAACTGGCGGGCGCGCTGGAGATCCACCTGCACGTGACCCGGGATGCCCCGACGCATATAGTCGCCGAGCGCAACCACGGCGCTTGCCACGTAAGCGGCATTTGCGCTGTTCGCACCGCCGTCCTCCGGCTCTCGGACAATGCTTTCGAAGATCTTGAAGGCCTCGAAATCATCCTCCGGAATGCCGTCGCCATCGGCATACATTTGGGCGAGCTTCCACAGCGCACCGCGATGCCCCTTTTCGGCGGCGTATTTCAGGCTTTGGAAGGCCGTTTTCTTCTCGCCCCGCTTATAGGCCTGAAAGCCATGTGCGAAGAGTTCGATCGGGTTGGCCTCCGGATCGACGACCGCGTTCGTATCGAGCGCGAGCGCGTTTGCCGAAGGAACCGCCGCAAAAAGCATGCCTGCGAAGCAGGCGGTAAAGAAGCGCTTAGATGTCCGCATAGCAGTGCGTCTCGGCTGCGCCGCCGGGATGGGTGACGGCGCCAAGACGGGCCGTTCCAACCTGTTGAGCGTATTTCCAGAGTGCGCCCGACTGATAATCGGTCTCGCGTGGCTGCCAGGTCTTGCGACGCTCGGCGAGTTCCTCATCGCTCAGGTTGACGTCAAGCGTGCCTTCGACAGCGTCGATCGTGATGATGTCGCCGTCCTTCAGGAGCCCGATGGGACCGCCCACGGCCGCTTCCGGCCCCACATGGCCAATGCAGAAACCGCGCGTTGCGCCGGAGAAGCGGCCATCGGTGATGAGCGCGACCTTGTCGCCCATGCCCTGACCATAGATCGCGGCCGTGGTCTGCAACATCTCACGCATGCCGGGGCCGCCCTTCGGCCCCTCGTAGCGGATGACGAGGACCTCACCTTCCTTATATTCGCGCTTGGAGACCGCCTGGAAGCATTCCTCTTCCGAATCGAAGCAACGCGCCGGACCGGAGAATTTGAGGCTCTTCATGCCGGCGACCTTCACGATCGCACCGTCCTCGGCAAGATTGCCCTTCAGGCCAACCACGCCGCCGGTCTTGGTGATCGGATTGTTGGCCGCTCGAACGACGTCCTGCTCCGGGTTCCAGGCAACCTTTTCCATGTTCTCAGCCAACGTGCGGCCGGTCACGGTCATGCAGTCGCCATGAAGATAGCCGTGCTCCAGCATGGTCTTCATCAGAAGCGGGATACCGCCGGCCTCGAACATGTCCTTGGCGACGTATTTTCCGCCCGGCTTCAGATCGGCGATATAGGGCGTCTTCTTGAAGATCTCGGCGACATCGAAGAGATCGAATTCGATACCGCATTCATGGGCGATCGCCGGCAGGTGCAGCGCGCCATTCGTCGAGCCACCGGTCGCTGCGACGACAGCCGCGGCGTTCTCGAGCGACTTGCGGGTGACGATGTCACGCGGACGGATATTGCGACGCAGGAGATCCATCACGATCTCGCCGGACGCATAGCAGAAGCGATCGCGAATCTCATAAGGAGCTGGCGCGCCGCAGGAATAAGGAAGCGCAAGGCCGATCGCCTCGGCGACGGTTGCCATTGTGTTAGCCGTGAACTGGGCCCCGCACGAGCCGGCGGACGGACATGCGACCTGTTCGATGAGATCGAGATCCTCGTCGGACATCTCGCCGACGGAATGCTGTCCGACCGCTTCGAAGATGTCCTGAACCGTGACCTGCCGGCCCTTGAAGGTGCCGGGCAGGATCGAGCCGCCATAGATGAAGACCGACGGCACATTGAGGCGCACCATCGACATCATCATGCCCGGCAGCGACTTGTCGCAGCCCGCAAGCCCGACGAGCGCGTCATAGGAATGGCCGCGCATGGTGAGCTCGACCGAATCAGCGATCAGATCTCGCGAGACCAGCGAGGACTTCATGCCCTGGTGGCCCATTGCGATGCCGTCGGTCACGGTGATCGTGCAGAATTCGCGCGGCGTACCATTGGCGGCGGCAACGCCCTTCTTCACGACCTGGGCCTGGCGCATCAGCGAGATATTGCAGGGCGCGGCCTCGTTCCAGCAGGAGGCGACGCCGACCAGCGGCTGGTGGATCTCCTCCTTCGAAAGACCCATCGCATAAAGATAGGAGCGGTGCGGCGCGCGCGTCGGCCCTTCCGTTACATGACGGCTAGGCAATTTGGTCTTGTCGGTAACGCGTGCGTCCATCTCATCCCCGCTTCAATGCTCTGAATTCAGACTCTCGACTCCCCCACTGGCCGAGACAGCTCAGGAGTGTCGGTGTTTTGTGGCGGCAACGGGGCACATTGCGGCAGCCGGCACACCACTCGATGCAACGCCGCCATAGTGTTGCCGATAAGCATCTTGCCTTAACCCGCAACGCGCAACGCCGCGGCGGGAAGGTCTCCGCCACGGCGTTCCAATTTCAAGTAACCTGTTTGAATTCAGACCCTTACCAGGTGAATTTCAGGCTCGCATTACCCGCGAGAACCACGTCGTCGCCGACCGTACCGTTGAAGTAAGCGCCTTGCGAAGTGCTCTGTTCGCCGTCCGTCCAGTAGCCGACGAGGCCACCAACACGAAGCTCGGCCCATTCCGCACCTTTCAGCGAGACACCGCCGGAGAGTGTGTAAAGGTCGGTATAGGTCGTTTCCGCACCGGTCGAAACGCCGCGATCATAACCAACTGCGAGCGCGCCAGACACCTGATCGGTGAAGGCACGACCGACGCCGAGCGACGCCGTGTAACCGTCACGCCACTGATAGGGCTGGTAGGAAGACGTAGTGCCGAGCGGGCCGGACAACGTGTTCACGACGGCGTTGTTGGTGCTCCAGTCGGTCCAGCGGAAGGATGCGAGAAGCAGCGTATCTTCGGCGATGCCGCTCTGGAACTTGACGTCGACATATTGCGGGCTCGTGACATCCGACAGCGAGCCGGAGAAACCGCCTGCCGCATTGATGCCCTGAATGGCAGTCGTTGCGCGTGAGCCGGCTGCACCGATGCCGAGCAGGGCTGGATTCGGCAGAGGAATCGAGACGGGCACACCGCCGCGCGAGACATAGGCCGTATTCAGAACCGAGACATTGGCCGTGCCGCGAATGTTCTCGTGCTCGACTTCGGAGCGGTAAAGAACCTGCGCCCGCAGAGCGATCTCCGGCAGTTCGTAAGCCGCGCCGATGCGATAGCCCGTATCATAGCCGCTCTTAACGTCGGTATCGATCTGGGTCGGCAGCGTCGCCTGCAGTCCGAAACCACTTAGCTGAGCTGCGAGCCCTGCACCCGCCGGACCGGACGCCGCGATCTGCGGATTGAGATTGGTGAAGCCGAAGGACGATCCCTGGAAGCTGAAGTTTTCGAAATAAACGCCGCCGAGAAGGCTGAAGCGCCCGTAATCGCTCGCATAGCTGGCGCGACAGGTCGAACCGAATTCATCGGAATCGAACTTGATTTTCCGCGTGCGCGACAAGGAAGTTGCACCCGGGTTTTGGCTTGGAATGCGATCCGCATTGTTGGTGCTCTGGGTCGAAGAGACCTGGAACGGAAGGGCACCGCCCGGCGACCCCGTATAGTCGGCTTCAGCCGCGAACGATTCGGTGTAATGCACCGAACAGGCAAAGCTCTCGCCTCCGAAGGAGACAGCCATGGACGGAATGTTGAAGTCCTGAACGTAGTCGCCGAAGTCGCCACGCTGACCGTTGATCGACTCAAAACCGCGCTGCGGATCGACATAGGTGAGGCCCCACCGGAGCGACGTCGTACCCGGTTCGAAGAGGATGTCGGTATCCGGCGTGCCACGCTGGAAGCCGGCTGCCATGGCCGACGACGACAGCAGCGCTGCGGCCAGCGCACCAAAACAAACTGTTTTCGAAATAGAACTCATAATTCCCCCCAAAAAAGACCACAGGCCTCCCACGGCATCGACATCGCCGTTGACGCTAACGTAAAACACGGGGAACTTTTGCGAAACACGCCATAGGCGCGTATCGAGCCGTCTGTGGCGAATTTACGACGGAATTTTGTGACAAATTTACCTCAAGGCACCCGTATCCTCGCTTCATCTGAATTTCGTTTGTTCGCTGCGAGATAGCGGATTCAAAAGACGGGTCTGGACCGCACCCGCTTTGGGGTACGGCCCGGCTGAAGCCACTGGACGCCGTTTCAGCCCAAACGTGAAAGAGCCGCTCTGAGACTCTCGGTCTCCAGAGCGTAAGCCTCGCTCTTTTCTCGCTCCGCGGCGACGATCTCCTCCGGCGCATTGGCCACGAATTTCGCGTTGCCGAGCTTCTTCTCAATCCGGTTGATTTCGCCTTCGTTCTTCTTGATCGCCTTGGAAAGGCGCGCCTTCTCCGCGTCGATGTCGATGACCCCGGCAAGCGGGATCGCGAATGTGACACCGCCGACGATAATCTGAGCCGATTGCTGCGGCACGGCGTCGGACGTCTCGACGCTTTCGAGACGCGACAGCCGTACAAGCTGCGGGCCATGGCGCTGGAGCCTGTCCGATGTCAGGGGATCGGGCGAAATGGCAACCATCGACACCTTGGCGGAGCCCGGAACATTCATTTCCGCGCGAACCGAACGGATCTGACTGACGATCTCGATGAGCCAGTTGATATCGTCTGCCGATTCCGGGGCTTCGAACTCAACACCCTTCCAGCGGGCATGACAAAGAAGCGTCTCGCGCGCGCTGTTTGCCGTCTCCGCCCAGAGTTCCTCGGTAATGAAAGGCATGAAGGGGTGGAGCAAGACGAAGATGCGATCGAGAACGTAGCCGGTCACGACCTGGACCTCGCCAGCTGCGTCGGCATCCTCGCCACCAAGCGTCGGCTTTGACAGCTCCACATACCAGTCGCAGAACAGATTCCAGACGAACCGGTAAAGAGATGCCGCCGCATCGTTGAACCGATAAGCTTCGAGAGCGGCAGTCGCCTCCTTCTCGGCCTTGGAGAGCTCTGTCACGATCCAGCGGTTGATCGGCAATTGTAGCGAAGCGGGCTCGATATCGATGCCGTGCTTCGCCTCGTTCATCTGGGCGAAGCGCGTGGCGTTCCAAAGCTTGGTGCAGAAATTGCGATAGCCGGAGACTCTCGCCGGATCGAGCTTCACATCCCGACCCTGAACAGCAAGCGCGGCAAGCGTGAAGCGAAGCGCATCCGCCCCGACCTCGTCGATGAGATCGAGCGGATCGATGCCATTGCCTTTCGACTTCGACATCTTCTGCCCGAGCTTGTCGCGAACGAGGGGGTGCATGTAGACCGTGTGGAACGGCTCCTTGCCCGTGAAATGCAGGCCCATCATCATCATCCGCGCAACCCAGAAGAAGATGATGTCGAAGGCCGTCGAGAGCACGGAGGTCGGATAGTATTTGTCCATTTCCGGCGTCTCGTGCGGCCAGCCCATGGTCGAGAATGGCCAGAGGGCGGACGAGAACCAGGTATCGAGAACGTCTTCGTCACGGCTCAACTCAGTCGCCGCGCCGTAATGGGCCTCGGCCATCTCCGCCGCCTTCGCCTCGCTCCGGGCGACGAACACCTTGCTATCCGGTCCGTACCAGGCCGGAATCCGGTGTCCCCACCAGAGCTGGCGTGAGATGCACCAGGGCTGGATGTCCTCCATCCAGCGAAAATAGGTGTTTTCCCACTGCTTGGGCACAAATTTCGTGCGCTCTTCCTTCACCGATGCGATGGCCGGCTTTGCGAGCGTTTCGGCATCGACGAACCACTGGTCGGTCAGCATCGGCTCGATGACGACGCCGGAGCGATCGCCAAAGGGCTGCATGATCTTCTTCGCCTCGACGAGGGGCACGAGTGCGCGCGGCTCGCCGCCCTCCTCCGGTGCGACAGGCGCGCCGACGGGCCCGAGGCGCGGATCGGTCTCCGGCACCATGATCGCGAGGCCTTCTGCGGTCACGTCGGCGATAACGCGGGCGCGCGCCTCGAAGCGATCGAGTCCGCGATAGTCGTCCGGCACGAGGTTGATAGTATCCACATGGGCCGTATCCGGTGCCTTGCCGGACTCGCGAACAGCCTTCGCCATTGCGACGGCTTCCGCATAGGGCGCGCCATCGCTTCGCATCGCGGCGTGCTCGTCCATGAGACGGTAGAGCGGGATCCGATTGCGCTTGGCGACACCATAATCGTTGAAATCGTGCGCGCCGGTGATCTTCACCGCACCCGAGCCGAAAGTCGGATCGGGATATTCGTCGGTGATGATCGGGATCAGCCGGCGGTGCTCCTTCGGCCCGACGGGAATTTCACACAGCTTGCCGACGATCTGCGCATAGCGCTCGTCGGACGGATGAACCGCCACGGCACCATCGCCGAGCATCGTCTCGGGCCGGGTCGTTGCGATCGAGATGTAATCGCGCGTCTCCCGGAAAAGGACGGTCCCGTCCTCGTCCTTCTCGACATATTCATAGGTCTCGCCGCCGGCCAGCGGATACTTGAAGTGCCACATATGGCCGTCGACTTCACGGCTCTCGACTTCGAGATCGGAAATCGAGGTCTGGAAATGCGGGTCCCAGTTCACGAGCCGCTTGTCGCGGTAGATCAGGCCTTCCTCGAAAAGGCGCACGAAGACTTCGAGAACGGCCTCGGACAGGCCCTCGTCCATCGTGAAGCGCTCGCGCGACCAGTCCAGCGAGGCGCCGAGCCGTTTCAGCTGCTCGGAAATCTTGCCGCCGCTTTCGGCCTTCCATTGCCAGATGCGCTCGACGAATGCCTCGCGACCCATCTCCCGGCGGGTCTGCGTCTCGCCGCTCGCAGCCATCTGGCGCTCGACCACCATCTGCGTCGCGATGCCAGCATGGTCGGTGCCCGGCTGCCAAAGCACGTCCTTGCCGCGCATGCGCTCGAAGCGCACGAGAATATCCTGCAAGGTATTGTTGAGCGCATGGCCCATATGGAGTGAGCCGGTGACGTTCGGCGGCGGAATGACGATCGAGAACGCCGGCGCACCATCCTTCTTGCCTGCTCCGGCCCTGAAGGCGTCAGCATCGGTCCAGCGGGCGGAAATGCGCGGCTCGATAGCCGCGGCGTCGTAGGTCTTGTCGATCATGAAATGTCCAGTCGCGCGCAGTCTGAGTGCGTTTTGAGCTGGGTTATGACCGAACGCGCGGGACTGTCAACGCGCGAAAGGCGCGCTGCTTTCACAGAACGCGCCTTTCGGGGAACTTTCGATTTGACCGAGAAAAGGTCAGACCCGCTTCGGACCTCGCGCGACGCGCTCGATCTCCTCACGAACGAGACGTTCGACGATGATCGGGAGATTGTCTTCCAGCCAGTCGCTCAGCATCGGCTGCAGCATTTCGCGAACGGTCGCATCCATCCGTTTTGCCTGTTCGTCGCGCAAAGCGGTTGCAAGCTCGGTGAAGGAGGTCTGGATCTTGCCCTGGGCATCGCCCGAGATCATCGAAACGAGCGCACCACGGCTCGCGGCATCGACGGGGGCGTCGGCGACGTCGTTTGCTGCCTGCGCGACCTCTTTTCGTCCGCCGTCGGCCGCCGGGGTGCTTTCAGGCAAATCAGGATAATCGATCGCAGCACCGATGGCGGTTTCGAGCGAGGCCTCGGCCGCGATCTCGCCTTCGGCCGGGCTTTCCGGATAGGCAAGGCGCAGCTTCACTGCTTCGGCCGGCGTCACGGCTTCAGGCTGCGACAATGGTTCATCCATCAGGCCGGCATTGACCAGAAGTTCGGTCGCAAAGGCTGCTTCGTCGAATTCGCTGGAAAAAGCCTGGGCGTCGATATCCGCCTCGTCGCCGGCTTCAGGGTCGGCGTCCTCGACGCCATTCTTGCGGAAACCGCGCACAGCGTCCTCGAGCGATGCCGCTCGCATGCGCGCGACGGAGACCGTGGCCAGTTCTTCCATCTGCGAAGCGACCTGACGCTCGACCTCCGAGGTCTTGGCGCCGGCGAACGGCGTGGTGCCCTCATCGTTGACGGCCTTCAGGCCGACCGATGTATGCGTTGTGTCTTCTGCAGGAGTGAAAGGAGCCTTTGGAGCCGGAGAAGCTGCGTCACGGAACTGACTCGCCTGTCCTTCGACGATCGCCCTCTCAGCTTCACTGCTGCGCGCTTCCACGCGTGGGACTTCCGAACGTGGGGCATCCTGCTGGCTTGGAATTTCGAGACGCGGCGCTTCCTGCCTCAAGGCTTCCTGGTCCGCGGCGTTCGCACGCGGAGTGCTCTCGACACGCAAAGCTTCCTGGTTTCGCACGTCTCGATAGGGAGCTTCTTCCGCGCGGGATGATTCCACGCGTTGGGATTCCTCGCTTCGCAGATCTGCGCGAGGCGCCGCCGCATGTGGGGCCTTTTCGCCTTTCACGTCCATGCGAAGGGCTTCATGCGAAACGGGCTGCGGAACCGATTTCAGAACCCGATCCTGCGGCGCTTCGGCCGGGGTCTCAGCTTCTTCACGGCCCTCGATGATACGACGAATGGATGCAAGGATCTCATCCATCGTTGGCTCCTGAACCGGCAGAGCGTTCCCCATCACTTGGCTCCTCACGTGACAACCGCTTCAAGGGATAGCGGTCGAATCATGCGTGAAACCTACGACCACGTGCAGATAAAGTGAATCCTTCGTCACCGTTTTTGCGGTTTTTCCCGAGGTTTCGTGCTCTCGCGAAACATCGATGACATTCGAGAGGACTGGAACCTTAGCGCCCGTCTGGCGTCCTCAGACCGAACCACTTGTCTTCGACCTCGACATAGTGGTCGATCGGGTCGTATTTTTTACCGGCAAGCGCGAGAGTCGCCGAAGACAGCCGCCCGACTGAAGACAGTAGGGCATAGCCAGCCACGACCTCGTCGCGCTGGGCGCCCACGAGAAGAATCCGCGCCGTGATGACATCCGCCTGGGCGTTGAGCACGTCGAGCGTGGTACGCTGGCCGACATTCCGCTCTTCGATGACGCCGTTCAGCGCCAGCTGAGCGGCGCGAACCTGCGCATTGTAACCGGCGATATTTGCGCGAGCGGCCTGAAGCTCCGCCCAGGAGGTCGCCACTGCAGCGCGAACCTGATCGCGCGTGCCGTCGACCTGAATGCGGCGCTGACCCAACACTTCCTTCTGCTGGCGAACGATCGAAGACGCACGACCACCCTGATAGATCGGGACTGTGAGCTGCGCGCCGATCGTCGCACTCAGCTGATTGCTTTCGTTTCGCGAATGGACGTTCGAGAAGGCCGACTGCGTGTTGACACCCGGAAGGCCCGAGGTGCTGCTCGACGAAAACGAGCTGGAGGACTGGGAGCCATCCCGCGAGGTATACTCGTTCTGAACGGAAGCCTGGAGTTCGACCTGGGGCAGAAGCGCACCTTCAGCGGACTTCACCTGGAAAGCGGCGGCATCGACGGCAGCCAGGGTCGCGCGGATCGCCGGATGCTCACGCTGCGAAATCTCGTAGGCGCTGCTGACAGAGTTCGGGATAGACCGAGGCACGCTGGCGGGTTGCAGATCGGTCGGCGCATCACCGATGACGCTGTAATAATTCGCTTCGCTGGTCGCCACCTGAGCGAGCGCACTGTTCAGAAGGGCCGTCGCCAGTGCCTGCTCCGACTCGGCCTGGCTGACATCGGTGCGCGTCCCCTCGCCGACCTCGAAGCGCGCCCGTGACGCACGAACCTGCTCGCTGAGGAAGCTCAGATTCTGGCGGCGGAGCGCGGCGATCTGCCGATCCCGCAAGACGTTCATATACGCAGACGCGGCATCGAACAGCGTGTTCTGCTCGGTATTGGACAGATTGTGCTGCCCTGCGCGCACCTGCGCTTTAGCGGCCTCCACATTGTTCGGAGTCTGAAAACCGTCGAACAAGGTCTGGTTCAACTGAATGCCGACAGACGCCGAAAGGATGTCAGTATCGCTATCACCAAAGCTTTTCTCGAACTGGCTCGTCTGCCGGGACGAACCTGAAGACGTCGTACTTTGCCGGCTGCGTGTCGTGCTGCTGGTATCCCCGCCAATCCGGCTTGCCGACGCACTTCCAAGACCGGTGATCGTGGGACGCATCCCGGCGCGAGCCTGGGTGACGTTCTCATCGGTCGCGCGGAGCTCCGCGCGGGCGCCATTGAGATCCTGACTGTTCTGGTAAGCCTTTGCCAACGCCCCTTGTAGCGTTTCCGCGTCGACGGAAACGGGAACGGACAGAATGAGGCCGGCGGTCGCCAGCGCTCTCAACCATGAACGTGTGAGCAATTGCTTCACTCCAGTCTGAAACCGCGCAAAAAGAGACAGCCGAAACAAACGAGCTCGTCATCGCCATCGGTTCTGCGTGAGACTTCACATGATCAGCTAAACCGGGGGTTAATCAAGCCTCAGGTCAGCCATAACATACGGTTTTGAATGTAAGCGGCGCAAACATGCAACGCATGACGCAAGGGTCGTTTCGTCCCCGCTAGAAAACGAACTCGGCCTTTCGCGAGAAGCCCGGCAGAGGCTTGATGGCACAGTTGAAGCCGAAGCGATCGGACACGATTCCCTCTTCGTCCTTCACGTAGAGCCGTGCCTGGGCAGCGAGGCCGCGACCAATCACGGCAACGAGCCGCCCACCCTTCTTCAGTTGATCGAGATAGGTCTGCGGAAGCGTATCGATTGAACCTTCGAACACAATCACGTCGAAAGGCGCTTCGTCGGGATAGCCCTCGACCAGCGGTCCGGTCACCACCGTGCATGTCACGAAATCATGCCGATTGAGAATGTCGGTGGCAGTTGCGGCGAGTTCCTCGTCCTCCTCCAGTGCAACCACCGCACTTGCGAGAAGGGACAGGATAGCCGCGCCATAGCCCGTGCCGCAGCCGACATCGAGGACGACATCGTCTTCGCCGATCGATGCAAGCTGCAGGAGCTTCGCAAATGGCGAGGCCTCCATCAGATAGCGACCGTTGCCGATCGGCAGATCCTCGTCGATATAGGCGAGCGGGCGCTTGCCGGCGGGAACGAACTCTTCCCGCGGAGCCGTGAGAAACGCGCGCAGGATCGAGTGAGAAGTGACATCCGTCGTTCTGATCTGGTTATCGACCAGCTTGGTCCGGGCGTCCTTGAAATCCATGAGACCGCGATCCTCTTTTCCCGCCTTGGCCAGAACTCCGGCCACGAACTTTCCTTATTATCAGGTCCCATCGATCGCAAGGCTGTACGAACGCTGTGTGATGGCCTCTTGCGAATCGAAGCGCTGAAACCGCCTGAAAAACGAAAGACATGAAAGTGCGCCGGACCATCACCGGAACCTCTTGCGTTGCCCCGTCCGACTGAGTAGGTAGACCCCGCATGGGGCCTCGTGGCGGAGTGGTTACGCAGAGGACTGCAAATCCTTGTACGGGGGTTCGATTCCCTCCGAGGCCTCCAATGCCTTTCAAGCACATTGCTTTCGTTGCATTTTTTGCGTTTTTTTGATGCACCGAACGCCATCGCCATCATTTCGTTCTCGAATGTTTCCGGATTGACGCCTGATGATCTCGATAATGAAGCGATGGCGGAGCGCCCGCCGAACTGCCAGCGAATCCGCATCGCAATCGGCGACGGTTTTACTTCTGGAACACACTTCGCGCGGAGCATGAATTGAGGCGCGGCGAATCGCTTAAGAGAGTGAAAGCGAAACCGAGCGCCATCACTGGTACTGTGTGAAGGAGACGAGATCGTCCGCCGCGACGATCATGATCCCGTTTCCCCGTCTCGGGCGAGCATTATAACCTTTCCAGACGGACTCTAAGTGATAGGTTAGCCCCAGCGGCGATCCGTCCGCAATGCCGACTCTTCACGAACGAACACAACGTCGACCTGTGCGAGCGTCTTATCCAGCGGGCGCCGGGTCATGCCGCTAATGTCGTAGATGACGAAACCCTGCTCCTCCATAAACAAGACGATGTCTCCTATTTCCGGACCATCCCCGCGGATGGCGATCGTTCATGTTCGCATGGAGGCATTCACGAAAAAGATCGATCTCCCCGGACGAAGAACGGGGTGGTCGCAGCGAGACGACACCAGAAACCAACTGGGCCGGAGGCGATTTCCGGCATTTTCGAATACCTCAGACGCCAAAGGGATACCTGAAAAGTAAATCTTCCAGAATTTTTTCGGGGCGGATTTATAAGTATATCAAATAAACTTCGTGCTAAGCCAACACAATTTGCAATTACATCGAATTAGACCAAAAGTACAATGTTCCCTGTTCGTAGACTGCGCCTTGTGATGATTGCGGATGCGACATACCCTCGGCATAGGTCGCGCTATGAGCAATTGTTTTGCGATTGAACGCTGCCGGCCAAAATTCGGCTGTACATCGCGCTTCGATGGGCTGAACTGCGACCTGAATGCCAATCTCAGGTTCGTCGAACATTTCCTTCAGAAATCTCCTTAACTCATCCTGTGTCAAAGAGACTTTCATGCAGAGTGTAAAATCAATATAACTACTTCGCTCAATCTCAAAATCTCCGTTTTTATAACGTTGCGGAAGGTGCTTCGTTATCGGATCGGGCGAGTCACGCAGAACGAATACTAATGCCACCCCAAATAAAACGAAATAAGCAAAAATAAAAAGAACTTTGGAGGAATGCGTCATATCAGCCCTGTCGCTTGTATTTTCGCACGCGCATCGACGTCCTTCTGACGCGCCTTGAACGGCTCGTCCTTCCAGATCTCTTTCGCGCTCTCGCCCGCCTTGATCCGAGCCTTCTCGTCCTCGGTATTTCTCTGGCGCGGAGCGGCAACGAGCGTCGCGTCGATGATCTGGCCAGACATCGGAAGATAGCCGGCCTCCGTGATCGCCCGATCAAGGCGCGCAAACAGGGCATCGAGCGCATCGGTGGCGATCAGGGCCTCGCGAAAGTCCCACAGCGTGTTGGCGTCCGGGACGCTGTCGCCGGGACCCAGGCCACAGAAGCGCATCCAACTCAGCCGGTCCTTCACGAGAAACTCGGTCTGTTCGAGCGAGAGACCGTTCAGCGCCTGAAGCACAAGCATCCTGAACTTCAGAACCGGATCGAAAGGCGGTCTGCCGCCTTTGCTGCGAACGCCGGGCGGAAAGGCCTTCAAAAGCTCCGAGCGGAACATCTCGAAATCCACCGTCGCCGCAAGCTTCTCAAGCGGATCGCCCTGTTTGGAGAGCTGAGACAGCCTATCCGAAACCTCCCAAAATCCAAGCTGACCCCACATACGATCCTCCCCATCAATACGACGTCAGTGAATCAGATCACCGAAAAACACGCCAGTTTCCGGAGGCGTCCAGCTTATAATAGCGGAGCGAAAAAGGTGTATCACGCCGTTTCGCAAGTGATTGATTTTACTTGAGCCAAATTTCTGCAACACCGCCCGATAAAGCGTCGTTTTTGCTGCCTTAGGGGCGTCCGTCCGAGGCCTCCATCACCTTTCAAGCCCTCGCAGGAACTACGGCGACTGCCGAAGTCGTTGTTCTGATTGCGACTTGCTGGGAATACCGACAGCGAGGCTCGCCCGGTTTTTCTCTTGGATCCGCCACCAATTTGCTCACGCTGCGCAAAGGCGTAACCGGGCGAACCAGGTGCTCCCGCCTGCTGCATGAACATACCTTCGCGGCAAGCAGTCGTTCGTGCTCCGCGATACAGCGGGCGCCCCAGATGCGCTGCGACGGCTTCAGGCTCATCAAGAATCGCGTAGCTCAGAGCGCGGCGAACCGTCCGAAGTTCTTCGACAGGTGTACGGTTTCAAAGACGCGCAGCGACATCCTTGTGCAATCACCCCGCGAACCGATCGCGCTTTACCAAACGTGAAACGGAAATAAGGATTGGTCTGGTCTCAAACGGACATTCCGTCGCACTCTCTTCCGATCACGGGTCTGTTACTTTTACCGATCAGCTTCGTGCGATGGGAGAGAACGCGCGGTGCTGGAGATCGTCGAACGAAAAGCGAGAAAACTGGCAGAAAAGGCGGAAGAACTGGACAATCGCGACATCGCGCACGCCGTTCGAGATCTTCATGCCAGCATCGTTTCGGTGGCACGTATCATGGAGCGCAGATCCCTAACCGCGCCAGAGCAACGCACGTATCGCGCCGCTGCGGAATAACACCGCGCCGGATACGCTGGTCATTCGTAATTATCGCTAGGGGATATCACGACGCTCTGGCAACACGGAAATTTGCTCGTTTTTCGGGTCGGCACTGTCTTGTAGGAAAATCAAAAAGAGGCGCACTTATCCTGCCGTTCAAATCCCTGTTTTTGGAGCCTGTTTCGATGCGCCTGCCTCTCGTTCTCGCTGGTTTCGCGACCCTTTTCAGCGCGACCGCCGCCTTCGCCGATACGACCGGTGGCACGATCGCGGCCTTCGACCGCGTCGACAGCGTTATCGTGCTCACCGACAAATCGATCTGGGACGTATCATCGCTGAAGGACAAGCTTCCGGAAAATCTGAAAGCCGGAGACAAAATCACGATCGTCTACAAATCCGCAGGAGACAGCGGCGTGGGTAAGCTCGTTTCGATCGAGCGATAGACGCACTTCAACAGCCACTCTGATTCTGCGGGAGCCCGGCGATGTACCTTGACGAGAAGAACGAATGGCAGCCGCCGGAACGGCCGGCGCACCCGGCCCGACCGGAGATCACCGAACGGCAGCAGAAAGTGCTCGGCTGGCTCATCTTGGCGAACGTCGCCGTGATACTCGTAGCGCCGATCGGCGGCGCGAGCCTCGTACATGCCGTCACCTATTGGATTGCAGGCTGACGACGACACGCCCCGCCCCAGCGAGGCATGGCCGGGTGCTGCGACGAAAGCCGGAAAGATGTCTCATACCGGTGGACCTTTGAAAGTACCGCTTTCGAAGGTCCGCCGGCAGCCCGAGCGGCGCTTGAGCCACCAGCCGGGTGAGAACTGGCCCGGAAGGTAAGTTCATTCGTCCGGCGGTATCACACCGGTTCGTGGCGTCGAGCCTTCTATCGGGAAGCAAGGCCCGGAAGAAGCACCAAAAGACCGGCAACGATCATCTCCACCGAGATGGCGAGCAGAATCATCCCCATAAGCCGCGTCGTGATGACGCGCATGGTTTCGCTCATGATTCGACCGATCTGCGCCGAGAAGAAAAGGACGATGAAGATGAACAGCAGCATCGCCGCGACGATGATCGCGACGACGGTCAGCTGATAAGCATCGGTGCTGCGGCCCGCATAGAGGATGATGGTCGCGATCGTACCGGGCCCGACGATCATCGGGAATGTGATCGGATAGAAGGCAAGGCTGGGCAGATCAGCCATCGTGGCCCGCTCCTGGGAGCTGCCATGATGGGCCGTCGCCGTCTGGCCATTCAGCATGGAAAAAGCGATCTTGGCCAGCACGGCGCCTCCGGCGACGCGGAACTGGTCGATCGTGATTCCGAAGAAGTGAATGATGCTGCTTCCCGCGATCAGAATCACGGCGCACATGGCGGTCGAATAGATGCCGACCTTGACCGCGACAGCCCGTTGCTCCGCGACCGAGGCCTCGCTGGTCAGAGCAAGAAAGAGAGGCAAGGTCATGAAGGGGTTCATGATGGCGAAGAAGGCGCCGAGCGCCTTCATCAAGTCCGCTTCGCTCATTGCCTGTCCCAGTCGTCCATTCTGTAGCGGCCCGCTTATGGACGTACGGGCATGAGATTTTGTGCAACCTCGTCGCCGGCCGACACCGCGCAGCCTCAAGCCTTCGTCGATTCGATGAAAACCCTATACCACCGGAAAGTGGATTGTGCTCGCTGAACCAATCAGGGTTCGACGCAATTGACGAAGGCCGCATAGCCACCACCGGAGCCCCGTGCGCGCCCGTTGTTCAACAGGAACTGAGGAGCATCTCAAGATCCGCGCGCCGTGCGCTTCGTCCGCCACGCCCGGTATTTTCGCATCAGCCAGACTTCGGTGCGGCGACGCCAACGGCGCACGCCCGGCAGATCAATCGATAAAACGACCAAGCCGACCGGTATCATCCAGAAGCCGAGAATCGGCAGGAAGCCCAAAGCGCCGCCGATGACGAGCAGCGCTCCGAGAGACATCCGAAGCCAGCGATTCTGCGGCAGGCCGATCCGGCGCCCGGCAATACGCATCGTCTGCCGGCGCCTGTGCACAGGCTCCGAGCCAGGGTGCTCGGCCGAACGCGGCTCATGCGCGACACGTTCTTCGTCTATCGGATCACTGTGGTATCCCATGGTCCTCTGCCCGGCCGTCATTTCTAGCTGGATAACTCAGGGCCTTGAAAAGAGTTCGATGCGCCTCCGCCATACCTGTTTCGGCGACCTGAATTTTTTCGTGGTTTGGCGCTTGGCAAGTCGGGCGGCTGTTTGCTATAGGCACCGCAACGCAAGGAAGAGCGGATTGCTCGTTTCGCCTTGACGTGTTCCCCGGTAGCTCAGTGGTAGAGCACTCGACTGTTAATCGATCGGTCGCTGGTTCGAATCCGGCCCGGGGAGCCACTTCACTTTTCCCAACCAGCTCTGATGTCCATCTGGATCCCGATGCCGGATCGCTCGGGCTACACGCAGCATCTCGCTTTCGGCCGGCCAGTCTGATTGAGCCGATCCGCGGGTTTCCCTTCCACGCTCGATCGCCTCACCCCACGCTCTGCCCCTGCGGCAAACTCTGCGGCTTGGACACTAAGAGCGCCTGTCACCCCGGCCGGGTGCGCCTACTTCTTCTTCCACACGTATTAGGACAGGAGGCGCTTCAGCCATGAACCCGAACGACGCCATCAAGGAAGTGCAACGCTGCGCCGATGCCCTGACGAAGGCCTTGAACGCTGCGGCGGACCAGGGCGCGCATGTCGAAATCGAGATCGTTCAGCGCTCACATGGCGGCCAGCAGCCGGCCGGGCGAGAGGTGCAGGTCCGTTACGAACAGGATTCAGGCATCCGTCCCGAAAACCTCAATTCGGCCAACGACTCCTGATTCTTGCCGCACCCCAACTGAAGGACGCACACGGGTCGGGACGGTCCGTCCTTTTCCGACAGCATAGGAAGGCGCTGGTTTGCCCGCCCGGAGGGCTGCCTGACACCTCCGCTAGCCTCGGCAACGATCTCCGTTGCCCAATTATTCGGCAAAACAGAAAGGTGTTTCAAGTTTAAACGCCTTGCATTGCTTAACGCACTTGTGGAGCGTAGCTTCTCGACGAACCAGCGGTTGTCTCTTGGTCGGTGAGGCGGCCGGATCGAAAGGAGCCGCGCCATGTCGGAAGATTTGACGATCCACTCCCGTGACGGATCCTTGTACAATGAGGACCTCGCTCCGCTGCCGAAAAGTCAGCGAAAATGGTCCTGGTTCGAGATCTTCAACGTCTGGTCCAACGATATCCAGAGCCTGTTCGGCTACACGCTCGCGGCCACCCTTTTCATCACCTCCGGCCTCAATGGCTGGTGGGTGTTTCTCGGCATCATCATCGCCGGCCTCATCGTCATGGGCCTCGTGAACCTGACGGGCATACCGAGCGTCAAATACGGCATCCCCTACCCCGTGATGGCGCGCGCCTCGATGGGTGTCCGGGGTGCCAATTTCCCGGCCCTTGTCCGGGGTATCGTGGCGATCTTCTGGTATGGCGTTCAGACCTATTTCGCCTCGACGGCGGTCTCCCTCGCCATCAGCGCCTTTACCGGCGGTGGAGGCGGAGGCGAACCGGTTCTTTTCGGCCTGACGGCGGTCGACTGGGTCGCCTATATCCTCGTCGCGATCTTCCAGGTTGCGCTGTTCATTCGCGGCATCGACTGGATCACGAAATTTCTGAATTTCGCCGGCCCAGTGGTCTACGCGGTCATGATCGCGCTTGCCCTCTACATCTGGTACGCGGCGGGAAACTCCATTTTCGGGCAAATGGGCGAAATCTTCAGCGGCAGCACGGTCGATCCGGGCGCTGTGGAAACGGCAGCGGAGGTCTCGTCCAGCGGTCTCCTAGCCTTCATTGGCGTCGTCGGCACGATGGTCGCCTATTTCGCGGCGGTCATCATCAATTACGGCGATTTCGCCCGCTTCGTCCGGTCGGACGGCCAAATGAAGTTCGGCAATTTCATGGGGCTGCCGGTAAGCCTTGCCCTCTTCTCCTTTCTCGCACTCTTCATCACTGCGGGAACAGCCGTGATCTTCGGCGACATCGTCACCAATCCGACCCAGATCATCGAACTCGTCGATAATCCGTTCCTGACCCTCATCGGTGCGATTACCTTCTTCCTGGCGACCGTCGGCATCAATCTTGTCGCGAATTTCATTCCGCCCGCCTACGATATCGCCAATATGGCGCCATCGAAGATCTCCGCGCGCACCGGCGGCTTCATCACCGCGGGCATTGCCTTCTTCATCGGAGCCCTGTGGGTCTCGGTTATTTCCGCCATCGGCATCGCGGGTTTCGTCGACACCCTCGGCGCCGTCCTTGCGCCGCTCTACGGCATTCTCGTCTGCGACTTCTACCTGATCCGCAAACGGCATCTGGAGATAGAGGAGCTCTATACGGCCGAGCCGAGTGGCATCTACTATTTCGACAATGGCTGGAATCGAAACGCGCTTTACGCCTTCGCGATTGCGGCGGTCTTCTCGGTCGCGTCCGTCTGGGTGCCACAGCTTGAGGCACTCTCAGGATTTGCCTGGATCATTGGAGCCGCGCTCGCAGCCTTGCTGCACTATGCCTTCATGCGCAATCACGCCGTGGTTCGCGACGAAAGCAGCTTGGCGGCCAAATGACCCGGCGCGGATCGCATCCAGCTTCGAATCGCCCATAGAAACAGGAGATCGGATGATCGGAGCGTCCTGCCAGAGGCTTCGGGATTGCCGTGCGCCCGGTAGAATGCACGGAAGGATTGGACCGACGCGATCCGATCCGGCTCAGGCAACCGGACTTTCCAATCGCCTTGCGGCTTACTGGCCGGTGCTCAAGCACCGGCTCCGGCATAGCGCTCGATCAGCTCGGTCACTTCGGCATCGCGCTTGCGGCTTGAATCGCCGCCCATGACGACCACGATCAGTCGGCGGCCATTGCGCCGAACGGTCGCGACCAAATGCGAGCCGGCGTCGTTGATATAGCCGGTCTTCATGCCGTCGACGCCGGCAACCTTGCCGAGGAGCTTGTTCGTCGATTTGTAGGTTCGGCCCTTGTATTCGTAGGAGGGCGTGGAAAAGAGCCGCACGTCCCTCGGGTAGCGCGAGAGGAGGACACGGCTGAGAATGGCCATATCCCGCGCGCTGGAAGCCTGTCGCGGGTCCGGCAGTCCGGAAGCGTTGGCAAACTGGGTGTGGTTCATGCCGAGCGAGCGCGCCTTGCGCGTCATGACCGCGGCGAAGGCCTCTTCGGAGCCCGCCATGTTCTCCGCGACGACCGTTGCGACATCATTGGCCGATTTCACCGCGAGAGCCGTCATCGCGAGGCTGACCGGGATCGTCTCGCCGGGCTTCAGGCCAAGCTTGGAGGGCGGCTTCGACGCCGCGTTCTCGCTCACCGTAAACAACGTATCGCGCGAAAGCTGACCCTGCTCAACGGCCTCGAACAGAAGATAGAGCGTCATCATCTTCGTGAGCGAGGCGGGATAGCGCAGCTCGTCGGCCTGATCTTCGTAAAGGGTCCGTCCGGTCGCATAATCGACGACGAGTGCGGAGTGGCCGCGCCGCTCGATCTGGCTGAAGGCGATCGGCGACACCGGCCGCGATGCGGGCATCAGACCTTCGGCCGTCAGCTGGGAAGACTGACAGCCGGCCAAGAGGCCGAGCGAAAGGATGGCCGCGAATAGCCGCCCGCTCAGTCGCCTGAATGGTGCTCGCGATAGAATGTCGCCCATGGCATCGGCTCTCGATCCAGTTCCGGAAGAATTAACCCTATGGGCGAGGATCTTAAGGAGGGTCAAACGAGACGGAAGCCGGCCAACGAATCACGTCGCCGTTGTGCCGGCATAGCAACATGAGTGCGGCGGGAATGCCGCGCTTTCAGGGTCTTCCGATGTGCACGCAGTACTCGTTTCGCGGGATCACATTGTCATCACTTCGTGCGGAGCGTCGTCTCTGTCGGTCTGATCATGGACCGCAGGAACAGTTTCGGCAGTTCCGACCGGCACGACCAGATGCAGAAAGGCCCCGGACGTGATGTCCGGGGCCAGTTTCGCGGAGATCGGGTTTGAAGCGGTCAATCCGACCCGCGATTTTGGCCGTGATGCCCGCGCTCATCACCGTGACGCTCGCCATGATGCTTTCCGTGATGGCCTCGCATCTCATGTCGACCGCCGCGTTGCGAACGGGCCTCGCGCATCATGGAGCGAACGAGTGCGGTTGCCGTTTCCACCTGCTCCGGGGTCAGGGCTTCCTGAAGCTCTGAGGAAGCGGTCTGCAATCGTTTAGCCTCTTCGCCAGATGTAATCGCACGCTGGGTGATCCGGTCGATGAACTCGAACGGTGAACGCTCACCGCGTTCCCGGCGGGTGTTTGGGGTATCCGATGCACCGTCGTCCTGGCGACCGGCCGTCTGATCGCCCGGCTGCATCGCGTCGCCGCCCTCACTCGCATTCTCTCCGCGTGCGCCGGGTCTCTTGCCACGTGGACCGGGGCCGGGTTGTGCGGCGATGGCGAAAGCGGTCGCAGCCGACGAAAACTGGCGCCAGACGGGCATCTGCTCCGGCGTGATTCCGATGCCGGTTTCAAGCGCAGCCAATGCCGTTGCGACACGGGCCGGCGTCATCATCGCGCCCATTCCTCCGCGGCGGTGGTGCCATCCGTGCTTTTTATGCCAATCGCCACCGCGACGCTCGGCGTGGCGCTTCTCCTGATCCGTCCGGCGCTCCATGCGATCGGCCTGACGTTCGCCCTCACCTGCCCTCTCTGCGCCTTGCGTGGATGCCGGGCTGGCCTCGCCGGAGGTCGCCGGCGGTGCTTGGATGGGCTCGGTGGTTTGCGCCTGCGCTGCGGTCAGCGCGGTCGTGGAAACGAGCACTCCGGCGAGCACCGCCGCGATTCGGCTACGGGTCCTCAAGGGCGTGGCGCTCGATTGGTTCGACATGGGATCATCCTTGTTTTTCCTGCGATAATCCGGGTTTAACCCTCTTCGATGTCCCAGGTTCGGCGGAACGTAACAAAGTGTGTCCCACAGGGGCGCTTTTCATTGCGGAAGGTTGCGGGGACGTGCTTCTGAAAGGTTTTGTCACACGAAGCGACTCGGCAATCGTACGGTTTTGGCGTTTCACAGAAACGGCGAACATCCGGCCCATTCGCCTTTGACCGCCCTCGCCCAACCGGATCATCGAACCATGGCATTGCCGCATATTCTCGTCACCGACGACGATCCCGAGATCGGCCGTCTTCTCGGCAAATATCTCGAAGGCCAAGGCTTCCGCTGCACGCTGGCGATAGACCGCAGATCCTGCGAAGCAAAGCTCGCGGAAGCCAGGATCGATCTTCTCGTCCTCGACGTGATGCTGCCGGACGGATCGGGTCTTGAGATCTGCCGCGACCTCAAGGATCGACGCCCCCAGCTTCCGATCATTCTCCTGACGGCACTCAAGGAGGATGTCGACCGCATCGTCGGGCTCGAACTCGGCGCGGACGACTATCTCGGCAAGCCCTTCAATCCGCGCGAACTCGCGGCACGCATAAAGGCGGTGCTCCGTCGCACCTCGCAGCACGCGGACAGCACGACAAACGAGGAAGCGGGCGCAATTTACGCCTTCGAGGGATTCTCGGCCGATCCAGGACGGCGAAGGGTTACCGATGGCTCTGGCGAAGAAATTGCGCTGACCGGCGCTGAATTCGATCTCCTTATGATCTTCCTCGAGCGGCCCAACCGCGTCCTGTCTCGGGATCTTCTGATGGACCACCTTCACGGGAGAAACGTCGAGCCATACGATAGGGCGATAGACGTTACGATGAGCAGGCTGAGGCGCAAGCTCGATGACGGCGGAAAATTCAAGCTTTTTAAAACCGTGCGAAATGGCGGCTACCAGTTCGCCGCGATGGTGGAAAAGCAGGGCGGCGGACGCTCGTGATGTCCCTGCGTGCCCGCATCGCACTTCTCATCGTCTTCGCCATCGTCGGCGTCGTCGTCGTCGCTGCAATGGTCTCGGTTCAGCTTCTGGACCGGCCCGACCGCGAAAGCTTCTACCAGACCTTTGCCGAAGAGGTTCGGATCGTGACGGCGGTTCTGCAGGACGACCCGCAGGCTGCCGAGCGGCTTCAAATCACCGTCGGGCCGCCCCCAAAGAAAGGTGAAGATTATTCGGTGCGGAAGCGCAAGTTTCTGTCGTCCGTGCGCGACACGTCCGGCGACATCATTCCGGTGCGCATCGTTCACGACAAGACCGGTCGCGCCCGACAGCTCGCCTTTGAATTCGCGGACGGCCAATGGGCCTATCTGCCCTTTCTCGGTCCGCCACCGCGTAACTGGCCGGTCTTTGTCGCCAATATGGCTCTGGTGACACTCGGCGCCATCGTCATCGCACTTCTCGTTGCGGGAAAGGTCGCAAGTCCCTTGCGCCTTTTGGAAAGAGCGATCGCGACGGTCGGACCCGACGGACTTCCAGCCAAACTTCCCGAACGGGGTCCGATGGAAGTGCGCGAAACCGCCCGCGCGCTCAACCTGCTGATCGATCGGGTAAAGACCGGCATCGAAACACGCATGCGGCTCGTCGCGGCGGCTGGTCACGATCTCAGAACCCCCATGACACGCATGCGGCTTCGGGCCGAGTTTCTGCCCGAGGAAGATCGCGGCGTCTGGCTGAAGGATCTGGAGGAACTCGACCGGATCGCGGATTCGGCCATCCGCCTCGTTCGGGAGGACGTCGATCCACAATCCCGCGAAACGGTCGTTCTCCCGCTCCTGCTCTGGGAAATCGCATGCGAGCTTCGCGATATCGGACTGATCGTCGACCCGGCAATCGACAGGGACGCCGATATTTCCGTCTCGGCGCCGCCGCTCGCCCTCAAGCGCGCGCTCAGAAATCTGGTGGAGAACGCCGCCGTCCATGGCGACACAGCGCGGATCGAGCTTCACCAGGCCGGGCGGTCAGCCATTATCACGATCAGCGATAACGGTCCGGGAATTCCACCCGAACTGATCGATCGCGCCTTCGAACCGTTCTTCCGTGTCGACCCCGGACGGCGCAAGCTGAAACCGGGCGCAGGTCTTGGGATGGCGATTGCAAAAGAGATCATCGACAGACTCGGAGGCGAAGTCGAAATCGCCAACAAACCAGAGGGAGGCCTGAGGCAGACGGTGCGGCTTCACGGCTGACGATTGGCAAGTCATCAAATCATCACAGATGCGTCATTCCGTGCTATAAACTTGATATCGTCACCAGCCTTCGCTTTATCCATAGGAAGGCAGATATGGGACTTTGGGAGAAATGTCCGATCGAGGCATGAATCGAGCGTCGAGAAACGGCCGCAAGATCCTTGCGACAGCTGCTCCCGATGCACGCCCTGCTCTCCGCGTCGGATTTCTCCTCGCCCACAATTTCACGCTTTCCGCCCTCTCCCTCTTTATCGACACGCTTCGCCTTGCCGGCGACGATGGCGATCGCTCCCGCCCCATTCGCGCTAGCTGGCACATCATGGCACCAAGGCCAGAGCCGCTTCGCTCCAGCTGCGGTGTCAGCGTCACGCGCACGTCAGGCCTCATCGAGCCTGAAAACTTCGACTACATCGTCGTGGTCGGCGGGCTGCTTGATGGCGGCGAACAGATCGACCGCGCGATTCTGGGCTATCTCGATCGCTGCGATCAGGCTGGCTCGACACTGATCGGCGTTTGTACCGGCTCCTTCGTCCTGTCGCGCGCCGGCTTGATGAAGGGGCGGCGCACCTGCGTATCCTGGTTTCATGCCGAGGATTTCGCGGCCGAATTTCCCGATCAGACGCCGGACACGCAACAGCTTTTCATCGACGACGGCAATCGCATCACCTGCGCCGGTGGTGGCGGGGTGGCCGATCTCGCGGCCTATCTCGTCAGGCGGCACATCAATCTCGACGCCGCCAAGAAAAGCCTTCACGTGCTGCAGCTCCACGATGCGAGGCAAGGCAGCGAAGCGCAGCCTCATGCAGGATCGGCCTCGTCCGATTCTCGCGTTCGCCGGGCGATCCTGTTGATGGAGAGCCATGTGGGCAATCCATTGCCGGTCGATACCATCGCCATTCGTCTGGATTTATCGGGCCGGCAGCTCGAACGCCTGTTCCGAACCACGCTGGGGCAGGCCCCGGCGGCGGTCTATCGCAAGATTCGCCTCGACCATGCGCGGCGGCTTCTGGAAACGACCAGCAAATCGGTGACCGACATCGCCATCGAATCCGGTTTCTGCGACGGTGCACACTTCGCGCAGAGCTTCCGAACAGCCTTCGGACAGTCGCCCAAGCAAGTGCGTTCGCGACGGGAAAATATCGAAACGGCGACCGTTTAGCCGGTCGCTTCCGGTAAGCCGGCTTCAAAGGTCCTGAGTATAAAGAGCTGGTACTAAACGATTTTTTGCACCTGCTGCCACCTTTTTCGGCAGCGCAGCAAATCGAACAAAGGTGTCGCATTCCTCATGATTGGCGACGCTTTTCCGACAGTTTTGTAACGCGTTAAAATTTACACCACACTTGTCTCAACGGGGGCCTGATCCATGCGTCGTTTCTCACTCGCCTCTCTGCTCAAAGAGTCCACCCAAGGCCATACCGGATGGGAACGCCAATGGCGTGCGCCGGAGCCCAAGAAAGAGTACGACGTCGTCATCGTCGGTGGTGGTGGCCACGGCCTTGCAACGGCTTACTATCTCGCGAGCGTTCATGGCGTGACGAATGTCGCCGTGATCGAAAAGGGCTGGATCGGCGGCGGCAATACCGGCCGTAACACGACGATCATCCGCTCGAACTACCTGTTCGACGAGTCGGCTGCCCTCTACAATCACGCGATGAACCTTTGGGAAGGCCTCTCCCAGGAGCTGAACTACAACATCATGTTCTCCCAGCGCGGCGTCCTCATGCTCGCGCACAACCATCATGATGTCGTCACGTTCAAGCGGCACGTCTATTCCAACAAGCTCAACGGCGTCGAGAACGAGTGGCTGACGACCGAGGAGTGCAAGGAATTCTGCCCGCCGCTCGATACTTCGAAGAACATCCGGTATCCTGTGATGGGCGGCGCGCTGCAGCGCAAGGGCGGCACCGCCCGCCACGACGCGGTGGCCTGGGGTTATGCACGCGGCGCCGACGCGCGCGGCGTCGACATCATCCAGAACTGCGAGGTCACGGGCCTTCAGCGCAATCCGGACGGCTCCGTCAAGGCCGTCGAGACGACCCGCGGCACCATCGGCGCCAAGAAGGTCGGTGTCGTCGCGGCCGGTCACACCGGCGTCGTGATGGGCCGTTTCGGCCTGCGCATGCCGGTCGAATCCGTGCCGCTGCAGGCGCTTGTGTCGGAGCCGGTCAAGCCGTGCTTCCCCTGCGTCGTCATGTCGAACGCCGTGCACGCCTACATCTCGCAGTCCGACAAGGGCGAGCTGGTGATCGGTGCCGGTACCGACCAGTACAACTCCTATTCGCAGCAGGGTGGCATCCACGTCACCAACCACACGCTCGATGCGATCTGCGAGCTCTTCCCGCAGTTCACCCGCATGCGCATGCTGCGCTCCTGGGGCGGCATCGTCGACGTCACGCCTGACCGCTCGCCGATCCTGTCGAAGACGCCGATCAAGAACCTCTTCGTCAACTGCGGCTGGGGAACCGGCGGCTTCAAGGCGACGCCGGGGTCGGGCCACGTCTTCGCGCACATGCTGGCCACCGGCGAGCCGCACAAGATCAATGCGCCCTACAGCCTCGACCGGTTCCGCACCGGCCAGCTGATCGACGAAGCGGCCGCTGCCGCGGTCTCCCACTGACGCTCCGTTCCAAGAAGGATCAGGCCCATGCTTCTCATCCGTTGTCCCTATTGCGGAAACCGGCCCGAGACCGAATTTCATGGCGGTGGCGAAGCGCATATCGAGCGCCCCGAAAACCCGTCCGAGATGACTGATCAGGACTGGGCGGAGTTCCTCTACTACCGCACGAACCCCAAGGGCATGCATGCCGAGCGCTGGCAGCATCGCCACGGCTGCGGCCGCTGGTTCAACGCGCTGCGCGATACGGTCACCGACCAGTTCGCCGCGACCTACGAGATGGGCATGCCCCGTCCCGATCTAGCCGCTTCCTCCGATTCCGTCCGCACCGCCTGAAGGTTCGAATCAAGATGAGCCAGCCCTTTCGCAGATCATCCGGCGGCCATATCGACCGCTCCCAGCCGATCACCGTTTCCTTCAATGGCAAGACGCTCAACGGCTATCGCGGCGACACCATCGCCTCGATGCTGCTTGCATCCGGCTCCCATCTCGCCGGTCGGTCCTTCAAGTATCACCGTCCGCGCGGCATTCTGAGCCACGGCTCGGACGAGCCGAACGCGCTGCTCTCGGTCGACTGGCGCCCCGAAATGGGCGAAGGTCGCCGCGACCCCAACAACCGCGCCTCCGTGGTCGAGGCCCGTCCGGGCCTGAAGGTCGCGACCCAGAACCACTGGCCTTCGCTGGAGCGCGATGTCGGGGCGGTCAACGACGTCCTGTCGCCGGTCTTCGTCGCGGGCTTCTACTACAAGACCTTCATGTGGCCCCGGAAGTTCTGGGACAAGGTCTACGAGCCCGTCATCCGCCGCGCCGCAGGCCTCGGCGATGCGCCTGAGGTGTCGGATGCCGACCGTTACGCCAATCGCCACGCCCATGCCGACATCCTCGTCGTCGGCGCAGGTCCTGCAGGCCTTTCGGCCGCCCTCGCTGCATCCGAAGATGGCTCCAAGCGCGTGATCCTCGCCGACGAGGGCTTCAAGCTCGGCGGCTCGCTTCTCAACGACGCCACCTCCGAGATCGACGGCAAGCCCGCCGCCGAATGGGTCGAGGAGATGGTGGCCCAGCTCGACGCCCGCGAGAACGTGATCGTTCTGCCGCGCACGACCGTGTTCGGCTATTACAACCACAACCATATCGCCATGGTGGAGCGTGTTGCGGACCACCGCGACAACGCGCCGGAGAACCTTGCTCGCGAACGCCTCTGGCAGGTTCGTACAGGCAAGGTCATCATCGCCGCCGGCAGCCACGAGCGTCCGCTCGTCTTCGAAAACAACGACCGTCCGGGTATCCTGCTCGCAGAAAGTGCGCGTGCGTTCATCAACCGCTACGCCGTTCTGCCTGGCAAGAAGATGGTCGTCGCCACCTGTGGCGCATCGGCCTATCGCACCGCGCTCGACGCAAAGGCGGCTGGCATCGACGTCACCATCGTCGATATCCGCCTAGGCGAAGATTGCGGGCCTGAACTTGCCGAAGCTCGCTCGGCCGGGATCAATGTCATGACCAGCCACACGGTGGTCAAGGCACTCGGCAAGGCGCGCGTCTCCGGTCTCGTGGTCGCTCCGCTCGACAACAATGGCCAGGTCGGCACGCGTCGCACCCTCGCCTGCGACACGGTTGCGATGTCCGGCGGCTGGACGCCGTCCGTCCATCTGTTCTCACAGTCCCGCGGCAAGCTCGCCTACAACGCCGACCTCGACGCCTTCCTGCCCGGCCAGTCCGCCCAGGAAGAGGTCTCTGCCGGTGCCTGCCACGGCATCTACGACCTCTCCGACATCATCGCCGACGGCTACAAGGCTGGCGGTTCGGACAAGACGGCTTCGGCGACGCCGACCTTTGTCGGTTTCGAGCCGGTTCGCGTCATGCCGACCGATGCGGATCCGAAGAAGGTCAAGGCGTTCATAGACTTCCAGAACGACGTCACCGCCAAGGATATCAAGCTCGCCGTTCGCGAGGGGTTCGAGTCCATCGAACACGTCAAGCGCTACACCACGACCGGTATGGCGACGGACCAGGGCAAGACCTCCAACATGAACGCGCTCGGTCTCGTCGCCGGCGTTCTCGACCGGCCGCTTCCGGCGATCGGTACGACGACCTTCCGTCCGCCCTATACCCCGGTCACCTTTGGCGCTCTCGTCGGCCCTTCGCGTGGAGATCGTTTCGAGCCGGTCCGCACGACCGCGATCGACGCATGGGCCGTCGCTAACGGAGCCGAGTTCGAACCGGTCGGGAACTGGCGCCGTGCGCACTACTTCCCGAAGGCCGGAGAGAGCATGCGCGACGCAGTCTCGCGCGAGTGCAAGGCCGTGCGCACCTCTGTCGGAATCTTCGACGCCTCGACCCTCGGCAAGATCGAGGTCGTCGGCCCGGATGCGGCCGAGTTCATGAACCGCATCTACACCAATGCCTGGACCAAGCTGAAGGTGGGCGGTTGCCGCTACGGCCTGATGCTCGGCGAGAACGGCTTCGTCATGGATGACGGCGTCGTCGCCCGCCTCGCAGAGGACCGTTTCCATGTGACGACGACCACCGGCGGCGCGCCACGGGTGTTCCAGCACATGGAGGACTACCTCCAGACCGAATGGCCGGATCTCGACGTCTTCATCACATCGATCACCGAGCAGTGGGCAGCGATCGCCGTTCAGGGCCCGAACGCCAAGAAGGTCGTCGAACCCTTCGTTTCGGATATCGATCTGTCGGAAAGCGCCTTCCCGCACATGGCCGTCCGCGAGGGCTTCATCTGCGGCGTTCCCACCCGCCTCTTCCGGGTGTCGTTCACCGGCGAAAAGGGCTTCGAGGTCAATGTTCCGGCCGAGTACGCCGAGAGCGTCTGGAAAGCCCTCTACGAAGAAGGCAAGAAGTACGACATCACGCCCTACGGCACGGAAACCATGCACGTCCTGCGCTGCGAGGTGGGCTTCATCATCGTCGGCCAGGAAACCGACGGTACCGCGACGCCGGACGATGTCGGGCTTTCGGGTCTCGTCTCCAAGAAGAAGTCGGACTTCGTCGGCATGCGTTCGCTTCGCCGGCCCGATATGCTTCTGTCCGATCGCAAGCAGCTCGTCGGTATCCTCGCCAAGAATCCGAACGAAGTTCTCGATGAAGGTGCCCAAGTCGTCGAAGATCCAAGCATCCCGGTTCCGATGCCGATGATCGGCCATGTCACCTCCAGCTACTACTCGTCGAACTGCGGCCGATCGATCGCGATGGGCATGATCAAGGGTGGCCGGGACCGTATCGGCCAAAAAGTCTGGGTGACCACGCCGAACGGCTTCACCGAGGCCACCATTTCAACTTCCGTCTTCCACACCGTTCAGGGAGAAAAGGTCGATGCTTGAGGTCAATGTCGCCCGCCGCGTACAGGCCGTCCGTCCAGACGCCCGCGCCACCGCCGGGCCCGTCAAGATCACCGTGCAGCCAGCTGTCGGCCGTCTCTCCTTCCGCGCAAAGCAGAAGGCGCTTTCGGGCAGCACTGAGGTCGCGGGCTTCGCGGTCGACGGCCCGATCAACTCGCGCCGCGAAAATATGGGGCTTGCGAGTCTCCGTCTCGGCCCGGACGAGTGGATGCTCCTCTGCGAAGAGAGCGAAACCGAAGCTGTCATCGAGAACGTCGCGCGGTCCTTCGACAACGTGGCGCATTCGCTGGTCGATGTCTCGCATCGCGACGTGACCTTCGAAGTGACGGGCAAGGATTCGGAGGCTGTCATCAATTCGGGCTGCCCGATTGATCTGTCACTTTCCGCCTTCCCGGTCGGCAGCGCGACGCGTACACTGCTCGGAAAGTCGGAGATTGTACTCGCTCGAATCGACGAGACCACTTGGCGCGTCACCTGCTGGCGCTCTTTCGGAACCTACGTCCAGGGTTTCCTGGCCGAAGCAGCGCTCGATTTCGCTTAAAATCGCACCGCAATAAGGCACCAATTCGCTTCTTTCGTTTCCTACGTGGCCGGACACACTAACCGCCGACCCACAACCGCACAGACAGGCGTCACCATGATCGATCTCGTCTCGCAACTGACCCATCGCAAGAAGGGTTACACACTTGAAGCTCCCTTCTATACCGACCCAGAAATTTTCGCGGCGGACATGGAAGTGATCTTCGGCAAGCACTGGATTTTCGTCGGCGTCGACGTCGACATCCCCGAGCCGGGCGACGTCATGGTCGTGAAGATTCACGAGACCGAAGTCGCCATCGTGCGCGACGACGACGGCGTGATCCGCGCGTTCCACAATGTCTGCCGTCACCGTGGCGCGCGTCTCGTCCACGAAGAGAAGTCGACGGTCGGCAATCTCGTCTGCCGCTATCATTCCTGGGTCTACGACACGACCGGCGCGCTCATCCACGCCGAGCATATGGGCCAGGACTTCGACATGTCCTGCCACGGCCTGAAAAAGGTCCATTGCCGCTCGCTCGAAGGCCTGCTCTTCATCTGCCTCGACGAGAATCCGCCTTCGGATTTCGACGAGATGGAGCGCCAGCTCGCGCCCTATCTGAAGCCGCACAACCTGCGTGACGCGAAGGTTGCCTACGAGCACGACCTCGTCGAGCACGGCAACTGGAAGCTCACGATTGAGAACAATCGCGAGTGTTATCACTGCAGTGCGAACCATCCAGAGCTGACGATCCCCCTGTTCTCCTATGGCTTCGGCTTCGACCCGAAGGAGCTCGAACCATCCGAGCGTGAGCATGCGGAAAATTATGCTTGCATGCTCAATGACAACCACAAGGAATGGGAGTCCCAAGGCCTGCCGTCGAAGGAAATCGACCGCCTCGACGAGATGGTCACCAGCTTCCGCACCGAGCGTCTGCCGCTCGCAGGTGCCGGCGAAAGCCACACGCTCAACACCGAGCGCGCGTGCAAGAAGCTGATGGGTAGCATGACCAACGCCAAGGCCGGCGCCCTGCACCTGTGGACACAGCCGAACTCCTGGCATCATTTCATGGGTGACCACGCGGTCGTCTTCTCGGTTCTGCCGGTGGACGCCGAGCACTCGATCCTGCGCACCAAGTGGCTTGTCCACAAGGATGCGCGCGAAGGCATCGACTACGACCTCCAGAACCTGATCGGCGTCTGGATGGCCACCAATCAGCAGGACGGCGAACTCGTCGGCTACTGCCAGCAAGGCGTGCGTGGCAAGGGCTATGTTCCTGGGCCCTATTCTCCGCACACCGAAATGCTCGTCGAGAAATGTACCAACTGGTATGTCGGCCGCATGATGGCTCACCTAGCCAAGACGCGCGCCGTTGCCTGACGCGCCGAAGGAGGGAAGTTCGATGGACGCGCACACGCCCGAGCCATACAAAGCGCCCGTTCCAACCGGTTACTTCCGCTGGGAGCCCGAGGAAGACGAGTTCCTGATCTGCCGTGCCGTGCGTGACGAAACGCACGACGTGAAGACATTCGTTCTGGCGCCGCGCAACGAGCGCCAGTTCGAGTTCGTCTCCGGTCAGTTCATGACCTTCGAGTTCGAGATCAACGGCGAGACCATCCAGCGCTGCTACACGATCTCTTCTCCGCCCTCCCGACGCGACACCGTGACGATCACGGTCAAGCGTGTACCGGGTGGTCCGGTTTCGAACTGGCTGCACGACGAGTTCAAGCCGGGCATGATGGTCAAGGCGACCATCCCGATGGGTGAATTCACCTGGTCGGGCATGCAGCAATCGAAATATCTGTTCATCTCGGGCGGCTCCGGCATTACCCCGATGATGTCGATGACCCGCTCGGCCTACGATCTGGCCTTGATCTCGGATATTGAGTTCATCCACGCAGCGCGCACTCCCGCCGACATCATCTTCCGCGACGAGCTCGATTTCATGGGCCGGCGCAACCACTGGATCAAGCCGACCTTCATCTGCGAGCAGGACGCGCCCTTCGAGCGCTGGAACGGCTTTAGAGGCCGCTTCGACCGTCAGAAGCTTGAGGTGATCTGCCCGGACTATGCGGAGCGAACGATCTTCGTCTGTGGGCCCGCACCATTCATGAAAGCGGTCAGTGCGACGCTCAAGGATGCCGGCTTCGACATGAGCCGGTTCTATCAGGAAAGCTTCAACTTCGATTCCTTCACGGAGGAAGCTCAGGAGCAGATCGCCGAGGCCACCGAGGCGATCACCACCGACATCAAGGTATTCCAGCTGGAATTTACCAAAACGGGCCGCACGGTCGAGTGCCCTGAAGGCATTACGGTGATGGAAGCGGCGCGCCGCGCCGGTATCCGCGTTCCGTCCTCCTGCTCCAAGGGCCTTTGCGGCACTTGCAAGTCGACGATCGTCTCCGGGACGGTTGACATGAAGCACTCAGGCGGCATTCGCCAGCGCGAAATCGACAAGGGTATGGCGCTTCTGTGCTGCTCGAAGCCGACCAGCGATCTGGTCATCGACCGCTAGACGTTTTCGCGTCTTCCCCGGGCAAAAAGCCCGGGGAAGTGGAGGCCACGCCCTCAGAATTCAGCGATTGTCTGATCGCACGAAATCCGACACATCACAGCAGCCTCGATACAGGAGAGCGCCCCTCATGATCGCCAACGCCGAAGCTCTCCTCAAGCCTTTGACGATCAAGGGCATGACCATCCGCAATCGGGTGATGTCGACAAGCCATGCGCCCTCGTTCGGCAAGGATGGCAAGCCGCAGGAGCGCTACCAACTCTATCACGAGGAAAAGGCAAAGGGCGGAATCGGCCTGACCATGTTCGGCGGCTCCTCATCGGTCTCGCTCGACAGCCCCGCGACGCCCTGGAACCAGATCTCCGTCGCCGACGATTCGATCATTCCGTTCTTCCAGGAATTTGCGAACCGCATTCACCAGCACGGCGCCAAGCTGATGATCCAGCTGACCCATATGGGCCGTCGCACCAAATGGGACACGGAGAACTGGCTGCCGGTCAAATCCGCATCCGTCACCCGAGAGCCGGCTTCGCGTTCGGTCTCGAAGGCGCTGGAGCAGGAAGAGATCGACCGGATTGTCCGTGATTTCGCACAGGCTGCCCGGCGCGCCAGGGAAGGCGGTCTCGACGGCTGCGAGATTTCGGCCGCTCACGGCCATCTGGTCGACCAGTTCTGGTCGCCGCTCACCAATCAGCGCACCGACAAATATGGTGGAAGCCTCGAAAACCGCATGCGCCTCGGCTTCGAGATTCTCTCCGCGATGCGCGAGGCTGCCGGCGACGACTTCGTCATCGGCATGCGCATGTCGGGCGACGAAATGCTGAAGGGTGGCCTCACCGCCGAGGATTGCATCGCGATCGCTTCGGAATATGCCTCGCGCGGCCTCGTCGATTTCCTCAATATCATGGGCGGCGAAGCGCGCGACCACATCGCGCACGCGGTCTCGCTGCCGAACATGTCCTTCCCCGTCGCGCCCTATCTGCCGGTCGCCTCGGCCGTGAAGCGCGAGGTGGACATTCCGATCTTCCACGCCCAGCGCGTGACCGATCTTGCGACAGGTGCCCGCGCCGTTTCCGAAGGTCATGTCGACATGATCGCCATGACCCGCGCCCACATCGCCGATCCCCACCTGATCAAGAAGCTGACCGAGGGACGCGCCGACGATATCCGCCAATGCATCGGTTACGGCTACTGCATCGACCGGATCTATGTGGGCAAGGATGCGCTGTGCATTCAGAACGCTGCCACCGGCCGCGAAGCTACGATGCCGCATGTCATCGAGAAGGCCGAGGTGAAGAAGCGCGCCGTCGTGATCGGCGGCGGCGTCGGCGGTCTGGAAGCGGCGCGCGTCCTCGCCGAACGCGGCCACGAGGTGACCCTTTTCGAGAAGACCGACAAGCTGGGCGGTCAGGTGATGACGGCTGCCAAGGCGACATGGCGCGAGGCTCTCACCGGTATTCCGCGCTGGCTGGTCGGACAGGTTCAGAAGCTTGGCGTCGACATCCGCCTCAACACCGAAGCCGACGACGCGGCGATCTTCGCACTCTCACCCGATATCGTCATCGTTGCGACCGGCGGCCTTCCGCATCTCGGCGAGGCAGCAGGCCACGAGCACGCGATTTCCACCTGGGACGTTCTGGAAGGCAAGGTCGAGCCATCTGGCACCGTGCTTCTTTACGACGAGATGGGCGACCACAACGCCGCCTCGACTGCGGAGCATCTCGCCAAGAAGGGCTGTCTGGTCGAGCTTGCCACCCACGACCGGATGGTCGGCGAGGAGATCGGCGGCACGAACCAGCCCGTTCACCTGCGCGAACTCTACAATCTCGGCGTCATCCAGACCCCGAACATGGAGCTGATCGAGATTTATCCGGAGGGCAACCGCAAGATTGCGGCGCTCCGCAACGTGATGACCCACGAGGAAGAAGAGCGGGTCGTCGACTATGTGGTCGTCGACTACGGAACCCATCCCGTCGACGAGCTTCATTTCAAGCTGAAGGAAAAGTCGAGGAACGCGGGCTTCGTGGACAACGAAGCGATCGTCGCCGGCAAGCCGCAACCCTTCGAAACCAACGGTTCGGGCCAGCAGGACGGTTTCACGCTTTACCGCGTCGGCGATGTTCTTGCCGGTCGCAACATTCACGCCGCCATCTACGACGCACTCCGGCTCTGCAAGGATCTGTAGCCATGGGCGCAGCCGCTTTCCTGCCGTATGTCGTCGTCGCGATGGCGATCGTCGCCGCAGTGCAGATCGGTCGGCGCGTCGTTCTCTGGCGGTCGGGACAGCCCGCCAAGGTGGACTGGGTTGCCGGCGTCAAGGCGATCCCGAAGCGCTATCTCGTCGATGTCCACCATGTGGTCGATCGGGATAAATCCGCCTCGCGCATGCACGTGCCGGTGGCCGGCGGGCTCGTCCTCTCCGGCGGGCTTCTTCTGCTCGGCCTGATCCCCGCGCTTGCTGCCTCCGCGATCTACTGGGCGATCGTCGCGCTTGCCTTCGCGGTGATGGCGGTCGGCGTGGCGCTGGTCGCCCAGCGCCGCTATCCGCGCGCCCTACCCCGTCTTTCCCTTGGTCGCTATCAGCGCACACCGTTCTATCTCGGCGCCTTCGCGGGCGGCGGACTTCTGTGTTCTCTACTCGCGACCTTCGGCGATCCCCTGCCGTTTTTCTCGCTGCTTTTCCTGATCATTGCGGCAGCCGGCGGCCTCGCGCTCGCTGCCCAGGCCGCGACTGGACCGATGCGCCATGCGCTGGCGGGCGCCGCCCATCTTGCGCTTCATCCCCGTCCCGAGCGTTTCGACGCGTCGCTGCCCAAGGGGCGCTCGACGGGCCTGAAGCCGATCGCACTCGATGGCGACAAGCTTGGCCGCGAGGACCCCGCCGATTTCGCCTGGAACAGGCTTCTGTCCTTCGACGCCTGCATTCAATGCGGCCGGTGCGAGGCCGCCTGCCCGGCTTTCGCCGCGGGCCAGCCTCTTTCTCCAAAGCATCTGATTGCCGATCTTGCGGCAGCGGGCGGCGGTGGCTATGGCAGTCCGTATGCCGGAAATCCCTATCCGAACGCACGGTCGACCGGCGGAGAAGCGGGTCTTCATCACGCGGTCATCGGTGAAGGCGGCATCGTCCATCCCGACACGATCTGGTCCTGCACCACCTGCCGGGCCTGCGTCGAGGAGTGCCCGATGATGATCGAGCACGTGGACTCCATCGTCGATCTCAGGCGTTACCAGACGCTGGAACTGGGTGCCGTGCCCGGCAAGGGCGCCGATGTTCTCGATAATACGCGTCTGGCCGACGAGCCGAACGGCCATCGCCTCAGCGAGCGGACAGACTTCGCGAGCGGCCTCGACCTGCGCACCCTCGCCAAGGGCGAAAGCACTGAGGTCCTGCTCTGGCTCGGTCAGGCAGCGTTCGACCTGCGCGGCCAGCGAACGCTGAGAGCCCTGATCCGCCTTCTGAACGAAGCAGGCGTCGACTTCGCGGTGCTTGGCGAGACTGAGCGTGATTGCGGCGACCTCGCTCGCCGTCTCGGCGACGAGGCGAGCTTCCAGCAGCTGGCGAAAGCGAATATCGACACGCTCTCGAAGGTCAGCTTCAAGCGTATCCTCACGGCCGATCCCCATGCGCTCCACACGCTACGCAATGAATACTCGGCTTTCGGAAGCGCTTACGAGGTCGTGCACCACACCGCGTTCCTCAATGAACTCGTCGAGACGGGACGCCTGTCCACTGGTCATATCGCCGGTCATGCGATCACCTATCACGATCCCTGCTATCTCGGCCGCTACAACGGCGAGTTCGATGCGCCCCGCGCGCTTCTGGATGCGCTCGGACTGGAGCGTCGCGAAATGGTCCGCTCCAAGCGCAAGTCGATGTGCTGCGGTGGTGGCGGCGGTGCACCGACGGCGGATATTCCGGGCGATAATCGCATCCCGGACATCAGGATGGGCCAGGTGCGCGAGACCGGCGCAAAGACGGTCGCGGTCGCCTGCCCGCAATGCACCGCGATGCTCGAGGGCGTCACGGGCGACCGGGCTGAGGTGAAGGATGTCGCAGAACTGCTGCTCGATGCGGTCGAGGCCGGCAAGAACGCGAAGTCCCGCAAACAGGGAACACAACGGGAGCTCGAACCCGCATGAGCCGCGCGCGACGCGACCCAAGAGCTGAACGCGAGGCAAAGACGGTCGCCGGCACAGCCCGCCGGCGCATCGATCTTGCAGCATCGGTCTCGCCATCCCGGCGCCCGCGCAGAGACCCGCGCGCGGAACGCGAAGTGATCGAAGTCTTCGGTGCGCCGCGCAAGCGCTACGATCGCACCCAGACGACCGCCCTCGTCTCCCGCATGACGAATCGGACGGACGCGCCCGCGGCCAAGCCGAAGGCGCCGCAGGTCCGCATCCTCGAAACGCCGGCCTTCCACGTCTTCGCCATCCTGCAGACGCCGAAGGGCCGGCTGTCGCGCTTTGACCGCCAGATCCTTGGTGCTGCCCGCATGCTTGCCGATGCCGGCGGCGGCGGTGGTGCCGTCGTCGCTCTCGCGCCAGCTGCAACAGCCGATCTTGGCGCAGCCGGCGCTGATCGCCTCCTCGATCTCGGCGACGATCCGAACATGCCCGCATCCCTCAAGGCTGAAGGCATCAGTGCGGCTGTCGCGCAGCTTCAGCCGAAGCACATCCTTCTTGCCGAGGATGATGAAAGCGCCGATCTCGCGCGCCGTCTCGCCGTATCGCTCGGCGAACCCATCCTGACCGATGCGGTCTATCTGAGTGCCAAGCAGGTGGCGCGGCGCAAAAACGGGATGAGAGCCGAAGAATACGGCGAGCCGCCGCGCATCATCACGCTCGACGAGGATCGTGCCGCGAATTATTCCGGGGCCCCTTGCGAAGCCCGCAAGATCGAGGACGCGCCTCATCTCGATATGAGCGATCCGTCGATCCTGTCAGTCGAGACAATCCCCGGTGATCCGTCTGAGCTTTCGCTTTCCGAGACGGATTTCGTTTTGTCGGCGGGCAATGGCGTGACCGACATCGAGGAATTCAAGGTCCTCGCCAAGGTGATGACCGCGACGCCCGGCGCATCCCGCGTCATCTGCGATGCCGGTCTGATGCCGCGCTCGGCCCAGGTCGGCGCTTCGGGCACGGTGCTGTCTTCGGAATGCTATCTTGCCTTGGGCATCGCTGGCGCGCCGCAGCATCTTCAGGGCATCGCAGGCTGCGATCACGTGATCGCGGTCAACACCGACCTGCATGCCAAGATGGTGGAGCGCTCCGGGCTGGCGATCATTCAGGACGCCCAGCTGGTGATGCCCGCCCTGAGGCAACTCATCGAAGAGCGTCGAGGCAAGGCATGAAGTCCGCCGTCCTCCTTTCCAATTCCCGCCATCCGGTGTCCGGTCGCCCGGCTCTCGCGCGGCTGGAAGCTCAGGCCATCGCGCTTGTAAAGCGGCTCGGCGGTTCGGTGAGCGGTCTCCATGCCGGCGAAGAGACCGATGCGACACGCGAAGCGCTCGGCGTCGGTCTTTCCTTTGTCGAATGTCTGCAGATGTCGGACGACGCCGATCCAGTCCCGGTCTTGATTGACCGCCTGAAAGCAGATCAGTTCGACCTGATTCTCGCGGGGCGTCGCGGTCAGGGCGGCCTCGATACGGGGCTCGTCCCCTATCTGATCGCCAAGGCACTCGACCGCCCGATCATCGCCGATGTGGTCGCGATCGAGGTCGGCAGCGAACCGGGCACGATCCGGGTAGATCAGGCCCTCAAGAAAGGTGCCCGTCGACGGGTGACGGTGCGCCTGCCCGCGATCATGACGGTCCATCCATTGGCGCCAAGCCCCGCCGTCTTCGCCTACGCAGCCGCACGGCGCGGAGAAATCCGGTCTGTCAGCGTTGGCGAAGAGGTGCCAAATACGTCAGCTTTCGCCGAGCGGCCCTATCGCAATCGTCCGCGCCTGATGCGCACTGCCGAAGCGTCCAGCGGCGATGTCAGCGAAAAGCTGCACGTCCAGCCGGCCCCGGAAGAAGCGGCAAGGCTGATCCTCGATTATCTCGAACGAAACGGGATTCGCTCGTTTTAACGCATGTTGGAGCGCCAGAGGTTTGGAAGCGGTGCTTTCAAATTTCTGGCGCACTCAGGGCTTCACACGCTTGCGCTTGAGCAGCCTCATGATCAGACGCCGATCCGCAGCGCCGGTTGCAAGGGCCAGCGCGAAATAGATCGCCATGGCAACCGCCACGAGAATCAGAATGGCAGCGATCTGGGTCGAAACCGGATCGTTCGGCTTCAGCCAGTCGCCGAGCTCCCACATCATCGCAACGAGCGAGAGTCCCATCAGACCGGCGCTGAGAAGAATCAGCGCCGAGCGTTTCAAGAGCTGCCCATCGATCTCCCAAAGCCCCTTGCTATAGAGCCCCCAGAACAGGAGGCCCGCATTCAGCCAGCCCGCGATCGTGGTCGCCAGCGCGATGCCCTGTTCGGCGAGGACCTGGAACAGGGCGAGCGACAGGACGATATTGGCACCGGCCGAGATCATCGTCGCGATCATCGGGCTTTTGGTGTTCTCGCGGGCGAAATAGCCCGGCTGAAACACCTTCATCATCACGAAGGCCGGCAGTCCGAGCGCGTAAAGGCCGAGAACGGAGGCGACAGCAGGCGTCGCAGATGGTTCGAATTCGCCGCGCTCGTAGATAACCCGGATGATCGGCTCCGGAATGATAAAGAGCGCCACGGCCGCGGGCACCGTGAGGAACAGAGCGAATTCGAGCGAGCGGTTCTGCGTGTGCTGCGCCTCGGCGAGCCGTCCTGCCTTCAGGGATCGGGCGAGTTCGGGAAGGAGAACAACGCCGATCGCGACACCCACCATGCCGAGCGGCAGCTGATAGGGCCGATCGGCATATTGGAGGATGGAGACAGCGCCCGGCTTGAAGGAGGCGATCGCCTGACCCACGAAGAGGTTGATCTGGGTGATGCCGCCGATCAGGGCCGCCGGCCCCGCCAGGACGAGAAGACGCTTCAGCCCCTTCGTCCAGCGCGGCATTCTGAGGGCGACGGAAAAACCGCCCAACCGCATGGCGGCAACGACGATCGCAAGCTGGAGGAGACCCGATGCCAGGACACCCCAGCTCATCAGATAGGCCGTCGCCGGCTTGTCGTAATCGGCGACGATCGCATAGCCGATGACGCCGATGAGAACGAAGTTCAGGACGGTCGGCGCGGCTGCAGCGGCGAAAAAGCGCCTGAAGGAGTTCAGGATGCCGGACACCATCGCCATCAGCGACATGCAGGCGAGATAGGGAAACATGATGCGCGACAGGCTGATTGTCAGGTCAAGGCGCTGCGCGCAGGAAAGCGCCTGAGCACCGACTTCCTCATCGACGCAATAGGTAATACCGGGAGCAATGATCGTCTTCACCAGAAACGGCATGAAGATCCAGGCGACGACGGTGAAGAGCGTCAGAACGGCGAAGAGCGTGGAATAGACTTCCGACGCGAAGCGCTTGGCACCCGCCTCGCCTTCCTCTTCCAGGGATCGGGAAAAGAGCGGGATGAAGGCCGCATTGAACGCGCCTTCCGCAAACAGCCGGCGAAAGAGATTCGGAAAGCGGAAAGCAAGATTGAAGGCGTCCGCGACCGGGCCAACGCCCAGAGCCGACGCCATCAGCATTTCCCGCCCGAAACCGAAGACGCGGCTTACCATCGTCGCGCCACCGACGGTCGCAAATTTCGAAATCAGACTCATTTGAATTGAAGACCAAAGGCGCTCTGTGACGACATCGCGCTGCCCGAGGAGACTTCGCCTTCGGCGCTGATGAGAACGTTTTCCAGCCGCCGCTCGATCCGCGCGATCTTTGCTTCGGACGTGACCTTACCACCGATAAGGTCGGTCACGTAAAACGCATCGATGATCTTCTCGCCATAGGTCGAGACATGGGCGGAGCGGATATCGAGGCTGAGGTCCGAGATCGCGCCGGTGATGTCGGCGAGAAGCCCCGTCCGGTCGAGCCCTTCCACCTCTATGACCGTGACACGGTTCGAAAGCCCGTTGTCGACGGTCACCTTCGGCTTCACGTCAAAAAGGTCGGTCCGATGCGCGCCACGCGGCTGAGCGATGAGCTTCGACATGATCGTCTCGCCGCGCAGGAGCTTGCCGATGTTCTCGCAGATCCTGCGCGCCCGGCGCAGTTCGTCCTCTTCGTTCTCGAAAGCGCGCGAGATCGTCATCACGTCGAGGGCACGGCCATCGGTCAGCGTGAAGATCTGAGAATCGGCGATGTTGGCCTGCGCACCGGCACAGGCACCAGCAAGCTGGGACACCAGACGCGGATGATCGGGAGCCAGCACCTTGATGCGCGTCACCTGGCGGAACGCATCGGTCGTCACTTCCGTCGCCAGAGGCTCGCCCCCGCTCGCGCAGCGGATGAATTCGGCATCCGCCACCTGCTCGTCGATCGGGACGGTCAGGAAATAATTCGGATAAGGCAGATCGAGATACGCCTCCCGCTCCTCCTCGCTCCAGTCGGCAAGACGCTCGGAGAGAAGGCGGCGAGCGCCGATCAGGCGTTGTTCGCGGGAGGTTTGCGTGAAGCCGCCCGACAGCGTGGGCTCGGTCTCGAAATAAAGCGTGCGAATAAGCTGGCCCTTCCAGCCGTTCCAGACGCCGGGCCCAACGGCGCGGATGTCGCAGACGGTGACGACCATCAGGAGTTTCAGCCGCTCGAGCGTGCGGACCCGTTCGGCAAAGTCGATGATCGTCTTGCGATCGGCAAGGTCGCGCTGCTGGGCCGTCATCGACATCACCAGATGGTCCTCGACAAGCCAGGCCACCAGCTCCGTTTCGCGCGCGTCGAGGCCGAACCGTGGACACAGCTGGCGAGCGACGCGGGCACCGGCAATCGAGTGATCCTCCGGGCGCCCCTTGGCAATGTCATGAAGGAACAGCGCAACGTAGAGAAGACGCCGATCGCGCAGCTTCGGGACGATCTCGGACGCCACAGGCAGTTCGTCGACGAGTTCGCCGCGCTCGATCAGGGAGAGCTCGGTCAGCGTGCGCAGGAGATGCTCGTCCACCGTGTAGTGATGGTACATATTGAACTGCATCATCGCGACGATCTTGCCGAATTCCGGAACGAAGCGGCCGAGGACACCAGCCTCGTTCATGCGGCCCATGTGCAGGCCCGGATTCTTTCGATCCGTCAGAACGTCGAGAAACAGGGAATTGGCCTGGGGGTTCTCGCGCAGATCCTTGTTGATCAGACGCAATGAGCGGCGAATAATCTTCAAGGCATCCGGATGATATTCGAGATCATGCATCGCCGCGAGGCGAAAGATGCGAATGATGTTGACCGGGTCGCGCTTGAAGACATCGCGCGAGACGACGTTGATGCGATTGTTGTCGATGTGAAAGTCGAGCGTTCCGGGGATCGACTTCGCCCGGTTGCGCAGCGAGCGGACGAAGCCACGCAGACCCGGTGCTTCCTTGGCCTCCTCTTCCTCAAGCGCGGCGCAGAAGATGCGCGTCAGATCGCCCACGTCCTTGGCGATGAGGAAGTAGTGCTTCATGAACCGTTCGACCGCCTGAAGCCCCGGATGGATATTGTATCCCAGACGTTCGGCGATCGTCGGCTGCAGGTCGAACGACAGGCGTTCCTCGGCTTTCCCGGTTTCGAAATGCATGTGGCAGCGCACGGCCCAGAGAAAGTCCTCGGCCTTGGCGAAGAGCGTCTGCTCGCGGCGCGAAAAGACGCCGGCCTTGACCAATGCCTCAGAGGTGTCGACCCGGTAGTGGTATTTGGCGATCCAGAACAGCGTATTGAGATCGCGCAGTCCGCCCTTGCCTTCCTTTACGTTGGGTTCGACAAGGTAGCGCGTGTTACCGGACTTCGAATGGCGCTGGTCGCGTTCGGCGAGCTTTGCTACGATGAATTCGCGACTTGTGCCCTGAACGACCTCCTTGTCGAAACGCCTGTCGAGTTCAGCCGCGATCTTCGCCTCGCCGGCAACCAGCCACCGCTCCAGGATCGACGTCCGGATCGTGAAATCGTCTTTCGAGAGCGCGATACATTCGTCGACTGTCCGCGAGGCATGGCCGACGGTGAAACCGAGATCCCAAAGGAAGTAGAGAAGATATTCGGCGATCTTCTCGCAAATTTCCGAGTGCTTTGACGGCATCAGAAAAAGCAGGTCGATGTCTGAGCCCGGCGCGAGCGTTCCGCGACCATAGCCTCCGACAGCCAGGACAACAAGCCGTTGATCGGCGGGAAGTTCAGAAACGTCGAACACATGTTTCACGGAAAAATCGTGGATGGTTCGGATCAGAGCATCCTGGAGAGCCGCCAGCCGGCGGGCGCAGAGAGTGCCCAGATTGTCCTCGAAGAGCATCGTGCGGATCGCGGCCCGCCCTTCTGACACGACGACCTTCAAACGCTCCAGGACTTTCAGACGCAGATCGCTGCCGTTGCCTGCGTGATACGTTTCGGCGATCGCATCGAGGTCGGCCCGGAGCTTCGCTCGATCGAGAATCCCCTCGAGCGAAACGAATGTCTCGTCGGGAGAAGACGCGGTGGGGCTGATGCCCTCGGTGGTCTCATCGTCTGCCGTCGAAGCGGGCTCGAACAACGCGTTCTGGCTCATGCCAATCCTGCAATTTGGTGCATCTTCAGCGCGGCTTGGCCGCATCTGACGCCTCTATAGAGGAAAGCACCGCTGTTCGCGAATGCCGCTGTAACGATAAACGATTCGGCGTTCGAAGGTCAGGCGCAGACCCGATTTCGGCCCGTATGTTTGGCGTGATAGAGATTGATATCGGCGCGCTTGTAGAACTGTCCGATGTCGTCATCGCGCTGGGATACTGCGACGCCGATCGAAACCGTGACACGCAGATTTGCACTCCCCGTCCTGATCACGAGCTTGCCGATTGCCTCGCGGATACGTTCCGCAAAGGCAGCGCAATCGGATTTCCCCATGTTCGGCGCGACGACGGCGAATTCTTCCCCGCCCAGCCGCGCGACGATGTCGTGATGGCGCGTGAACTCGAAGAGACAGTTGGCGACCGTCTTGAGAACCTGATCGCCGACATCATGCCCGTGGGTATCGTTGATCGATTTGAAATGGTCGAGATCGAGAAGCATGAAACCCAGCGGCCGGCCAATCTTGGCGAACTCTTCGAGATAATGCCGCATCGCCTCGTCGAAGAACCGCCGATTGTGCATGCCGGTCAGCGCATCGGTCAGTGCGGCAGTCTCCAGATCCTGCGATCGCCGCTCCAACACCCCCGTCAGAGACTGGAGCTGCCCCCGTTCCTTGTTCTCGCGCCGCATGGAGGGCAGAATCCAGAACGCGATGATACCGAGCGTCGAGACCATGGCGATCGTGGAGAGAGCCGCAGCCCCCGCTGCGAACAGGCGCTGATTGTCATCGAGATAGACCAGAAGCGGATATCCGAGGACGATCAACGCAACAAGACTTATCGCTGCGAATGAAGCAGTCGTTATGCAGATCCATCCGGAAATGTAGGAACGCGATAGGGTCATATGCGAAATGGCCAGCCGAAGCTTAACTTTCTTTCATTCAATCAGTTAAGCATAAGGTCTTAACGGCAGGTTTCCCGCCGACCCGCAATTGATCACACCTCGTTTATCCGAACAGTCGAAAGACCAATAATAACGAGAACAATTGTTATTATAAGTTCGATTTCGTATTTTCGATTTCAACAGCTTAGATCGAATGCACGAAAAAATGCGTCCATTGCGAAAATTTAGCTAAAGTCAGGGCCCCAATCACGGCGCATCGTCGCCATACCGTTGGATCGTCCCAGCTCCTCGTATCCGGCAGCCTCGTAGACCTTCATCGCCGGCTCGTTGTCTAGCTCCACCTTGAGGGTGATGGAGATGGCGCCGAGCTCCCGCGCGGCATTCTCGGCATAGGCTGCCAGCTCCTTGCCGGCCCCACCGCGCGACTCTTCCTCGATGAAGACATAGACGAGATGACGGACCTCGGGCCCGATCCCGACACGCAGGGCGAAGAAACCCACATCGCGGCCGGTTTCATCCACAAGATAGAACGATGCGTCGTCCGGCTCGTTCAGCCATTTTTCCTGCCACTCGAGCGGATCGAACGGATATTTGGCGTTCGGATTGACCAGTGCGAGATCGGCTTCATTGGAAAGAAGGCGCGCGAGAGGCGTCAGGTCGAAAGGTCGGTTCGGGCGAAGGGTCAGTTGTGTCATGTCCGCTTTCTTCGTCACGAGTGTCGGTAGCGCGGACTGCCATAACCCGGAATTGAGGTTCCGCTCTACGTCCTTGTTTCCGCGTGACTTGATCCGAAAGGCCTGCGGCTTTCGGCGTCATGCGTAAGATCGATGTCGCCCTGCTTCCCACAGGAGGGTTCCGGATTTCAACCGCTGGACCGCGGGAGACTGCCATGGGCCGCACGCGCGGCTGAGACGCATCTTTGACCGCCGTTACCGGGGCGAGATCGAACCCAACTCCCATGGCAGGCAGGGGCTGAAGGCCGGAAGCGAGCGAGGCCCAGGCAAAAAAACCCCGGCCATTTCTGGCCGGGGCGCGGGGGTCAGTGCGTTAGATCAAACTTACTTGTAGACGACATCGTCGTAGATCGGCGCAGGCTCGGAATAGATCGGAGCAGGCTCCGCATACACCGGCTGTGCGATCGCCGGGCCCTTGCCCTTGCCAAAACCGCTTCCACCGAACTCATAGCGCAGGCCGGCCCGGATGGTGTGGATGTCGAAGCCGTTATCGTAACCCTGCGTACCCGTAGCGCCGAGCGCAATGTCATCGGAATCGAAGCCGAACGCATCGCCACCGTTGACGTGGGTCCACTTGTAGCCCGCATCGAATTTCAGGTTGGCGGTGATGTCGTAGCTGGCACCGGCCGTCAGACCGTAAGCGAACCGCCAGCTGTCCTTGCCGGCATGCGTGTAGGTTTCGCCGCAGAAGCTCGCGAGGTGGGGGGCGCAATCGTACCTGTTCTTCATCTCACCGTAGGAGACGTGGGCAAAACCGAGGCCACCACCGACATAGGGCGTGATGCCGCCATAGGTGCCGAGGTCCGCATAGGCATTCGCCATCAGAACCCAAACGTCGGCGTCGGCCTTGTCATCGTAGCGGCATTCATAGGATGCAACCTTGAACGGCGCGCAATTGGACGTGCCCCGAAGATCGTTGCTGAAATAGTCAGCCGTCAGATCGACGCGGGCAAAGTCGTTGAAGCGATAACCGATACCGCCGCCGACAACCACGCTCTCGTCCAGCGTGATCTCGTTGTAATCATACGAGTTGTAGAAAAAGTCGTGCGAAAGCACGCTGCTTTCGTACGTGCTGTAGCGACCACGCGTCGTGTCGCTGAAACGATAGCCGACGTCGCCGCGCAGGTACCATCCGCCCGTCGCGATCGGCTCCGGCTGGTGAACGATCGGTGGCTCGACGTAGATCGGCTCTTCGATCAAGTCTGCTGCATGGGCCGAAAATGCCACCGTCGTCAGGGCACCAAGCGCCGCGACGGTGGCCAAGAGATATTTCTTCATAGCGATTTCCCCGCGTCAACGGCATATCGGCCACCCCGCGTGACCATTAGCCTTAACGAAGACGGTAAATCGAAACGGTTAACGCGAGGTTACTCGGTTAACGACCTCTCAAAAAAGAGGGCGCCGAAGCACCCTACTTTCATGTCCGGATTGACTGCAGGAGTAGGTCCGCGCCTTCGGGGCCTCGGAAAAGACCAAGAACGCGAAAAGGGCCTAGTTTCCGGTCTGCCCTTGCTGGATCGCCGTGTACGGAATCTTGAAAGCAGAGTTCTGGATGTCCCCGCCTTCTTTCACGTTGTAGATCATTACCGTCGTGTCACGGCCCTGCTTGTCGCGGATCGTCCACTGCTTGAGATCACTGGTCTTGGGATCGAACATCATCGTGATGGTCGAATTGCCGAACACCGAACGGTCACCCATGACGATCGTCGTCAGGTCCGGCTCTTCCCGAACGCTGCGGATGTTCGCCGACGACAGGTTGATCCGGCGGTCGAGCAACAGCTTCAGCGGAGTCTGAGACAGCGGATAGGTATCCCACGTGTTCAGCTTCTTGTTGTTGATCGCGACGGTTGTCCCGTCGGCAATCACCCGCAAGGGTTGCGAAGCGTAGTCGAAACGCACCTTGCCGGGCTTTTCGATGTAGAACTTGCCTTCGCTCTGCCGGCCATTCGGATCGAACTGCACGAAGTCCCCGTGCATGGAGGGAATGGCGGAGAAGTGGTCCGCGATCCGCTGGGCCGCTGCACTGCTCTGGGCAAATGCCGGCCCGCTCATCGCGGTGACAGTCGGAGCCGCCACGCCGAGCGCCAACATCAGTGAAAGCGCTGTGCGACCGCCGAACGCTTTTGCTTTTTCTGCAAACTTGGAAGTTTTCATCATGTTCGCCATTACCGTCTGCTTGTCCAAGGTCGTCCGGTCCGTGGCCTTAAAAGGATCAGGGACCTCGCACGAACCTTGTTGTTTCGCGTCCCATATGTTCGCAACATTAGGGCATTGCCATGTCTTCGGACATGACGTTTTCATCATGAAGGGGAGCTGAACACCGGCTTTTGAATACCGAAGACGATCAGCTGGTCGCCATCAGAACGAACCGAACCCGCCGATTGCCACAAAGACGGCGATCATCATGAAGACGATCCCCAGGATGATCGTCGGGCGGTAGCCGAAGGGTCTCGCCCATGGCCAGATCGGAACGGCCATGATCATGACCAGGAACGCTATGACGACGACAATCGGACCGATACCGACTTCCATTTCTCTTGATCCACTTCGCATTGGCGCCGACCGAAAGGTGCGGCTTTATAAGTCGTGTCACATGAGCGCCATCGGGCTAAGGTCAATTGACAAGCTCAGGAAGACAGCCCACGTCCGCTTCAAGATATGAACGAGAAGAGCACTGCAACCATGGATGACATGACGCCTCCACTCGAGGGACCACTGGCCGGCCCGCTCGATCGCCGTAAAACCGTCGGTGTCGACGTGGGCGGCGTCATGGTGGGCGGAAACGCCCCCGTCGTCGTGCAGTCGATGACGAACACGGACACCGCCGATATCGATGCGACGGTCGCCCAGGTCGCGGCACTTCACCGCGCGGGCTCCGAGATCGTGCGTATCACCGTCGATCGCGACGAGGCGGCTGCGGCTGTTCCGAAGGTTCGTGAACGGCTCGACCGGCTCGGCGTCGACGTGCCCCTCGTCGGCGATTTCCACTATATCGGCCACAAGCTGCTCGCCGATCATCCCGCCTGCGCGGAGGCGCTCGGCAAATACCGGATCAATCCCGGCAATGTCGGCTTCAAGACGAAGAAGGACAAGCAGTTCGGCGAGATCATCGAGATGGCGATCCGCTACGACAAGCCGGTGCGGATCGGCGTCAACTGGGGTTCGCTCGATCAGGAACTTCTTACGAAGCTGATGGACGCCAACAACGATCTGCCCGAGCCGAAATCGGCGAGGGCCGTGACCCGCGAAGCCATCATCCAGTCGGCTCTCCTGTCGGCGGAACTCGCCGAGGAGATCGGCCTGCCCCGCGAGCGGATCATCCTTTCGGCGAAGGTCTCCAACGTGCAGGACCTGATCGCGGTCTATCGCGATCTTTCGCGCCGCACCGACCGGTGCCTCCATCTGGGCCTCACCGAGGCCGGCATGGGCTCGAAGGGTATCGTCGCTTCTTCGGCCGCCATGGGCATTCTCCTGCAGGAAGGCATCGGCGACACGATCCGCGTCTCGCTGACGCCCGAGCCGAACGGGGACCGGACCCGCGAAGTTCAGGTGGCACAGGAACTTCTCCAGACCATGGGATTTCGCCAGTTCCTGCCTGTCGTCGCCGCGTGCCCCGGCTGCGGGCGCACGACCTCGACGGTGTTTCAGGAGCTTGCCGAGAAGATCCAGAGCGACATCCGCGAGAACATGCCGATCTGGCGCGAGAAATATCCCGGCGTCGAGCAGCTCAACGTCGCCGTGATGGGCTGCATCGTGAACGGTCCGGGCGAGTCCAAGCATGCCGATATCGGCATCTCCCTGCCCGGCACGGGTGAGCAGCCGGCCGCGCCGATCTTTATCGACGGCAAGAAAGCGGCGACCCTTAGGGGACCAAACATTGCAGCCGATTTCCAGGTGATGGTCACGGACTATATCGAAAAGCGCTTCGGCTCCGGACGGGAGCGCGACGCCGCCGAATAGTCATCCAGGCCAGGAGGATCCGATGCCGGACATTTACGAGCGCATCAAGACCGATCACGACAAGCACCGCGAGCTTCTCGCCACGATCGGCGACACGGAAGGCGCGAGCGATAAGCGCCAGAAGGCGTGGCACGAGTTCTATTACGACGTGAAATCCCATGCAGCGGCCGAAGAGGAAACCTTCTATTCAAAGCTGATGGCGGATCCGGACGGTCAGGACGATGCGCGTCATTCCGTCGCCGAGCACAAGGAGCTCGACGATATGATGGAGGAACTCGACGCTTCGGATATGAGCTCGCCGCAATGGCTGCAGACCTTCAAGAAGCTGCGCCACGACTACGAGCATCACATCAGTGAGGAAGAAGAGGACATCTTTGCCAAGGCTCGCAAGGTGTTCGACGACAAAGAGACGCAGAGCTTCGCGGACGCGTTCGCCAAGCGAAAAAAGGCAGAGCGCGATCTCGTCGACGAGAAGGCCGACGAGAGCCTCGAACATTGACGATCAACCCGCGAACCATGGTTCGCGGACAAATGAACGTCGCGGAGCTGTCGGTTTCGGGCATTGCGCCCCGCCGTAAATTCCGCGACGCCATGCCATAACAGTCTGTTTTGAAATGACGATCAGGGGTCCACGTCTCGTGCGGCTATATACGATCTCAATCGGTCTCGGAGTAGCCCTGAGCCTTGGTCTTACGGCGAATGGTTTCGCCGCGAACGAGGACGATTCGAAAGCCGTCCAATCCTCGGGCGACCGCCCCGCTGTCGAAGCTCAGCCCAATGCAGAGGCGAACAAAAACGACGTCGCGATTGTCGTGAAGCCGGAGGGTCCACCGAAGCCCAAATCCGACAAAGCGCCTTCCGAGCCGAAGCAGACCTCGGAAAAAGCCAAAAGCCCGACGACCCGGCAGATCTGCAGCGTCATCGCGGACAATGCCGACGCGGTGATGATGAACCGGGATTTCTTCGCCCGGCTGATCTGGAAGGAAAGTCGCTTCGATGTGGGCGCGGTCTCGCCCGTCGGGGCGCAGGGTATTGCGCAATTCATGCCCTACACCGCGAAAGAGCGCGGTCTTGCCGATCCCTACGATTTTGAAGCCGCCATACGCCATTCCGCCCACTATCTGCGCGACCTCAAGAACGAATTGGGCAATTGGGGTCTCGCCGCAGCGGCCTATAACGGCGGTATCAATCGCATGAAGGGCTGGATCGCGGGCGGCGCCCAAGGCGCCCTGCCCTATGAGACCGTCGAATATGTCAATGCGATCACCTACCGACCGATCGAATGGTTCCTCGAGACCGGCCGTGATGTGGAGAAGCGACCGCTCGACAAGGAGCTGACCTTCATGGAGTCCTGCGCGAATCTTCCCATCATGAAAACCCGCGCCGTCTTCGCCTCGACGGATACGCCCGCGGTTCGCAGCCAGCCCTGGGGCGTCCAGGTTGCGGGTCATACCAATCGGTCCGTCGCCATGAAGATGTTCGGCCGCGTGCGCTCGCAGTTCGGCTCGGTCGTCGGAAGCAAGGCACCCATGGTCGTGAGATCGCGCGCCGGCGGCGCAGCCCGCATCTATGCGGTGCGGATCGGTGCCGACAGCCGGGACGAAGCCAGCCGCGTCTGCGGCCAGCTTCGCCAGCGTGGCGGGTCATGTATCGTGGTCAAGAACTGACCGTCGATCGACGTTCAGCGCGAGAACAGGACAGGAAGTGGCGTGTTTTCGAGGAATTCACGCGTGACCCCACCGAACACGGCCTCGAAGACACGTGAGTGGCCGTAGGCGCCGAGAATTATCATATCCGCCCCCACCATCTTTGCTTCATTGATCAAGGCATCTGCCGGTTTCTTCCATCCGGCGATGTGACGGATTTCCACCGAGACACCATGCCTTGAAAGATGGCGGGCGGCATCGGCCATGGGTTCGCGGTGCTTTTCCTCGTCGGCATTTGATTCGGCGACATTGACGAGGATCACGGATTTGGCACGCTTGAGGAAGGGGAGCCCGCCACTGATGGCACGCGCGCATTCCGGCGTATCGCGCCAGCCGACGACGACTGTGCCCGGAAACGTGGTGGGATCCGGCGAAGCCTTCGCCTCGTCCGGGGCAATCAGCACCGGTGCGCCCGCTTTAAAGAGAAGTGCTTCGATCACACTCCGTCCGGGCTGGAGAAACGCGTTCCTGCCCGAGACGACGACCACATCGCTGGCACCGGCCATGCGGACCGCCGCAGCAACAAGATCGCCAATCTCACCCTCGGAACGTCGCAACTCGAAGGAGTCGCCCTGCACTTCGAGACGCGTGCGCAGTGCCGCCTCGACAGCATCGCCCGCGGCATGACCGTTTTCGCGGAGCTTCTCCATAAGAAGCGAAGATCCCGGCCCCATCGGAATCGCGCCGAGTTGGACATAGTTCAAATAAAGCGCGGCCAGATGGGCTCCACTCGCGCTCACGACCGTCTCGGCCAAAGAAAGTGCCGCCGCATCGCTGTCCGACCCGTCGGTGATCACCGCGACATCAGCGAGAAATCCTCCTCGATTGGCCGACGGAACCGGGTTCTGTTGAGAGGTCGAAAGATCTTTATGCACGCTGCTCATGACACGATCTCCTTGTTGGAACGGCCCCATTCTAGCGCCGTCGGAGACCCTGCCTCTTGATCCACATCAAGACCTTAAGCAGACTTTACGATGCAGGCAAAAAAACCGGCCGAATTTATCTGCCGGGTGTTCGCGCCCCCCCGCGATCAGACGATTCGCCGTGGTCCCATCCGGCGAAATAATTCGCCGCGATGGCACCCGAGATATTGTGCCAGACGGAAAAGATAGCACTCGGCACGGCCGCAAGCGGTGAAAAATGGGCTGTCGCCAGCGCGGCACCGAGCCCGGAATTCTGCAGCCCGACCTCCAGGGAAATCGTCTTGGCCTTGCGCTCGGGCACAGAGAACGCGCGCGCTGCCATATAGCCCAGCACCAGGCCGATAAGGTTGTGCAGCGCGACCACAGCGAGGATCTCCAGCCCGCTGGTCGCGATCCGTTCCTGGTTCACCGCGACGACGGCTGCGATGATGAGGACGATGCCCGCGACGCTGACGAGCGGCAGAATGGAAACCGCCGCGCGGACAGCCTTGCCGAAGAAGCGCTGGCACAGGATGCCCAGAACGACGGGCACGAGAACGATCTTCAGGATCGACACGAACATCGCACCGGCATCCACCGGCAGATATTGGCTCGCGAAGATATAGACGAGAAATGGCGTCAGGATCGGCGCGAGCAGGGTCGAGACCGATGTGCAGGCGACCGAAAGCGCGACATCGCCTTTTGCGAGATAGGTCATCACATTGGACGAGGTGCCGCCCGGGCAGCAGCCCACGAGGATCACGCCGGCTGCGACTTCTGGAGACATGGGAATCAGCAGCGTCAGCACGAGAGCCGTCAGCGGCATGATCACGAATTGCAGCACCACCGCGAGACAGACATCGAACGGTCGTCTGACCACTTCCTTCAGATCATCGAACGAGATCGTCAGGCCCATGCCGAACATGATGACGCCGAGCAGCGGGACGATCCACGGGACGAAATAGGAAAACACGCCCGGCATGAAGAAGCCGAGAACGGCGAAGAGAATCGTCCAGAGCGCGAAGGTACGTCCAATGAAAGCGGAGAAATTGCCGAGGGCAAGCAGCATGGGAAAGCCGTATCATGATGGAATCGGAGGCAGGTTGCCGTCTTCTTGCGCAGCAAGACTTCGAGGTCAAACCAGCGATCCCATCGCGCGGGACAACCGCGTCTACCGATCGCGATTGGCGATGAAACGGGCCGCTTCCAACAACACGTCCGCCTTCGCGCCGAAGGGCGCGAGTTCGGCCTCGGCCTCGGCGACGAGTTCCGCCAACCGCGCGCGCGTCCAGTCGATGCCGTTCAGCGCCGGAAGCGTCTTCTTGCCGCGCGCACGGTCCTTGCCGGCAGCCTTGCCGAGCTGCGCGGCATCCGCCGTCTCGTCGAGAAGGTCGTCCGCGAGCTGAAAGGCGAGCCCGATCGTCTCGCCGAATCGCCGCAACCGCTTCCGGTCTTCGGCCGAGGCGGACGCCGCTATGGCGCCGCCCTCGCAGGCAAAGGCGATCAGCGCGCCGGTCTTCATCGCCTGCATGCGCGCGATCTCGTCCTCGCTCAACGCGCGTTGCTCGGCAGCAAGGTCGAGCGCCTGACCGCCGGCCATTCCCGCAACGCCCGCATCGGAGGACAGGAGGGCCACGATCTCAATACGCGCCTCCGCCGGAATACCGCCCGCGCCGGCGACCAGTCCGAAGGCCAGCGTCAGCAAACTGTCGCCGGCAAGAATCGCCGTCGCATCGTCGTAAGCCTTATGGACCGTCGGCTGGCCACGGCGCAGATCGTCGTCGTCCATCGCCGGCAGATCGTCGTGGACCAGCGAATAACAATGGATCGCTTCCAGAGCGCACGCGATATCGAGAACGCAATCGCCTTCGGCCCCAAAGAGCCGCGCACTCTCGATGACAAGGAAGGGGCGAAGCCTCTTCCCGCCGCCAAGCGCACCATGGCGCATCGCGGCCAAAAGCCGGTCCGGAGCGCCCGCCGAATGGCCTTTACCGCCGGACAGGATCTCGCTCAGCCGTTCTTCCACCCTGTCAGCGGTTTGTGCCAGGCTCTGCTCGAACATTTGCGGCGTCCCTTCCGGTCATCGTTTTGGTCCCGGGGAGGATCGTGGCTTTCTCGCCATTGAGCGGCCCCGGAAGCAGGTCAGGCTGCAGGAGCAGCGTTGCCGTCTCCCATCCTGCCGTCTAAACCGAAGCTCTGGAAACCGCCACCGCCTTCGTTTCGATCCGCCAGAAAGCCCGTTCGCTCCAGATGCTGCGCAAGATCATCATCGCCGTTTCGGTTGTCGTGCTGTTTCTGGCCGTGCTGCCGATCATCCTCGTGCCGATCTATACGATCCCGGCGATCCATCCGGTGTCCACGCTGATCCTGCACGACCACTTCACCTTTCGTCCCTATCTGCGGGACTGGGTCGACCTCGAAGACATCGCGCCGGTCATGCGCTATTCCGTGATCATGTCGGAGGACGGCCAGTTCTGCCGCCACGACGGCGTCGACTGGGGCGAGATGAAATCGGTCGTCGATGAATTCCTGGATGGGGAAGAAACGCGCGGCGCCTCGACGATCCCCATGCAGACGGTCAAGAATCTGTTTCTCTGGAACGGCCGATCATATGTGAGGAAAGCCATCGAGCTTCCCCTGGCGCTCTATCTCAATCTGGTGGCATCGAAAGAGCGAATCCTCGAACTCTATCTGAACATTGCCGAGTGGGACGTCGGGGTCTACGGCATCGAGGCAGCCAGCCAGCACTATTTCGGACGCTCTGCCGCCGATCTCACGGCACGGCAGGCCGCCCTTCTCACCGTGACATTACCGAACCCCGCCGGACGCAACCCCGCCGATCCCACCCGGCGGATGAATGCACTGGCAGACCGTGTGCAGCGTCTCGCACGCGCGTCAGGAGACTATGTCGGCTGCGTGAAGACCGAGAACTGAGCGGTAAACCGCCTGCCCGCCAGTTTCGCCATGGGCCGGACAAACCCTTTGCAAATGCCGCGAGGTTTGATATGGCGACGTTCGAGATTTCCCGTCATGGTGAAGCTGGTTCGTTCGCATACGAGTTGCGAAGCCTCCTGCTTTTATCATAGGGGATGCCGAAAGGCCCGCTTCGGGCCGACGGCAACAAGTTGAACGACATCCTCGGTCGAGACAAGTGGCGGGCTGCGTCCCGCTGGACGGCCGATACTGAGCGGAGCGAATTATGGCCGTACCGAAAAGAAAAACCTCCCCGGCAAAGCGCGGAATGCGCCGTTCGGCGGATGCGCTGAAGAACCCGACCTACATCGAAGACAAGAATTCGGGAGAGCTTCGCCGTCCTCACCACATCGATCTGAAGACCGGCATGTATCGCGGTCGTCAGATCATGACGGTCAAGGACTAATCAGTCCCGACCCGTCCGCATGAAAGCGCCCGGCACCGGAAACGGTAGCCGGGCTTTTCGCGTTTACAATCTTAGGCTCCGCTAAAAACCCGTCAGCGATTGTTTGACCTCGTCCTTTGTCTCAGTTGGCAAAAGAACCGAGCGCAATACGTTTCGCGTCAACAGACGAGACCGGAACGGGAATGCCATGCGCCGCGAAATCCTGACAAAAACCGATGCCTTCAAGGCGCTGACGGGAGCGAAGACCTGCATCGGCCTCGCCCCGATGGCTGGCGCATGCCCGCCGGCGCTCTCGATCGCCGTCGCCAATGCCGGGGGAATCGGTGCCTGCGGAGCGCTCCTTCTCAGCGCCGAGCAAATCGCGAAATGGGCCGATGATTTCCGGGCCGGTTCCGACGGACCCTACATCATCAATCTTTGGGTTCCGGACCCGAAACCCCAACGTGACGAGCACCACGAGGCCCGTTTATGCGAAGCGCTCTCGGCGTGGGGGCCCAGCGTTCCTGATAATGCCGGCGATGCCGCGATCCAGGATTTCGACGCTCAGTGCGAAGCCATCCTGGCGGCCAGGCCCACAGGATTCTCGACGATCATGGGGATCCCCTCCCAGACGATCGTCAGCACCATGAGAGAGGCGGGCATTCTCTGGTTCGCAACGGTGACAGGCGTCGATGAAGCACGGCAAGCGGAAGACGCAGGGGCAGACGTAATTGTCGCACAAGGGGCGGAAGCGGGCGGTCACCGTGGCAGCTTCGATCCCGCAAGAGCCGAATTTCAGGCCGTTGGCGCGCTCGCCCTTCTGCCGGCGATCGTCGATGCAGTTGCCTGTCCGGTCGTTGCGGCTGGCGGCATTGCGGACGCCAGAACCGCGATCGCGGCGCTGACGCTTGGCACTTCGGCGGTGCAGATCGGGACGGGCTTTCTGCGCACGCCTGAAGCAGGTCTCAACCCCGCATGGGCCGATGCACTCGCGACCACCTCGGCGACGGAGACGGCGCTGACGCGCGGCTTTTCCGGGCGTTTGGGCCGCGCGGTCAAAAATCGCTATGTCGAGGCGATCGAAAGCGGCGCGCTCCCAGAGCCAGCGCCCTACCCCGTGCAACGCGGCCTTACCGCCAGGATGCGCTCGGACGCAGCGGACAAGCAGGATATCGACAGAATGCAGGCCTGGGCCGGGCAATCGGCCCGTCTGGCATCGGCCAGACCCGCAGGCGAGATCCTCACTGAAATCGCGGGCGAGGTCGACGCATTTTTCAGGTGACAGGACAGGTCGGGGATTTGGCCTTCGAGCTCAATGGCTTGCCCTCCCCATGACGTGCCGGGCTTAACAGCCGTCAGCTCTTGTCCTCGGTCAGACGGTCGATCTTTTCCTGCATGGCCGCCAGCTGCGTTCGCATCGATTCGAGTTCATTTTCCGGACGCTCGCCACTCTCGATGGCCGTCAACCCGGTCCCGGCATTGGCCATGAAGGGGTTGAACATCGCCATAGCCTTTCGGAACATCTCCGTGTTCGTCCTGACCTGGGCTTCCATCATCTCCATCGGTGTCTTTCCGACGGCGCTGGTCATGGTCTCGCGAAACCGCTCCTGCTCGCGCGACAGAGCGGACATGGACTGCTCGAGATAACTTGGAACGACCATCTGCATCTGGTCACCGTAAAAGCGGATGAGCTGGCGCAGAAATGTGGTCGGCATCATGGCCTGGCCGGTCTTCGACTCCTGCTCGAAGATGATCTGGGTGAGCACCGAATGCGTAATGTCGTCTCCGGTCTTGGCGTCCTGAACGACGAATTCCTCGTTGAGCTTGATCATCTGCGCCAGATTCTCAAGCGTGACGTACTGGCTCGTTCCGGTGTTATAAAGGCGCCGATTGGCGTATTTTTTGATGATGGTCACATCGGACTTTTTCGCCATGCCTTCGTGCCCCCAAAGACAGATTTTTGATCCGCATATCCAAACCGCGGTCAGGATTTTCGCTGCGCTGCATTAAGGAGTGGCACATTTCGCACCGCTTTCCAAACCATATCGCTCATTATCGATTTGAAACGAAAGTCGAATGCGAGTGGTGCGCCGCACATAGTCGATCGCCGAGAGCGGCGCATCATTTGACTTGCGGCCGTCGGCTATCAAATTACCGGTGAAAAGCACGGTTTGTCGCGAGCGATTCTCAGTCAGACGTGTCGGCGACAGGCTTCAAAATCACTGGGGAGAAGAGCATGAGCAACACCGAATCCATCGTCATCGCCGGCGCGGCCCGGACCGCTGTCGGCGCCTTCAACGGCGGTCTTTCGAGCATTCCGGCTCACGAGCTGGGAGCCGCCGCGATCAAGGAAGCGCTTGCGCGGGCCAAGGTCGACCCCAATGAGGTGGATGAGGTCATCATGGGCCAGATCCTGACCGCCGCACAGGGGCAGAACCCCGCGCGTCAGGCTGCCATGGCTGCCGGCTGCCCGAAGGAGACGACCGCCTGGGGCCTCAACCAGCTCTGCGGATCGGGTCTGCGCACCGTTGCCATCGGCATGCAGCAGATCGCCCTCGGTGACGCCAAGATCATCGTCGCGGGCGGACAGGAGTCCATGTCTCTCGCGCCGCACGCCCAGCACCTGCGCAAAGGCCAGAAGATGGGCGACCTCAAGCTGGTCGACACCATGCTGAAAGATGGCCTGCTGGACGCGTTCAACGGCTATCACATGGGCAACACGGCGGAGAACGTCGCGAACCAGTGGCAGATCACCCGCGAAATGCAGGACGAGTTCGCCGCGAAATCCCAGAACAAGGCGGAAGCCGCTCAAAAAGCCGGCCGCTTCAAGGACGAGATCGTTCCCTTCACGGTCAAGGGCCGGAAGGAAGACACCGTGGTGGCCGACGACGAGTACATCAAATACGGCGTGACCGCTGAAGGCATCGCCAAGCTGAAGCCGGCCTTCGACAAGGAAGGATCGGTGACGGCAGCGAATGCATCCGGCATCAATGACGGCGGCGCGGCCGTCGTTCTCATGACGGAGTCCGAGGCGGAACGGCGCGGCATCACGCCGATGGTGCGCATCGTCTCCTGGGCGACTGCGGGTGTCGATCCGTCCATCATGGGAACCGGCCCAATCCCGGCGAGCCGCAAGGCTCTGGAAAAAGCCGGCTGGAAGCCCGAGGACCTCGATCTCGTTGAGGCGAACGAAGCCTTCGCGGCGCAGGCCTGCGCGGTCAACAAGGATCTCGGCTGGGATCCGGAAATCGTCAACGTCAACGGCGGCGCGATCGCGATCGGTCACCCGGTCGGCGCATCCGGCAACCGCATCTTCAATACGCTCCTCTTCGAAATGCAGCGCCGGAACGCAAAGAAGGGTCTCGCGACCCTTTGCATCGGCGGCGGCATGGGCGTTGCGATGTGCGTCGAGCGGCTCTGATCTGATTGCGTCCGGTTGCAGTTTCTCGGAGGCATGTCGGTCCACGTGCCTATCGCGCCTTTGGTGACCGAACTGCGCACCGGGTTGCAGAATGACTGAAACGAAAGGACCCTCGCCGCATGGCGAGGGTTTTTAATTGTGAAAGTGCGAAAGACAGCCAGAAACGGGAGACCCTGATGTCCGAGCACGCGACATCCATCGTCAACAGCGCCAAAATTGAGCCATTCGAACAGCTCGTCTTTTCCGGCGGCGGGACACGGTGCTTCTGGCATGGCGGCTTTTGTGAGGAAGTGCGCCGTCCGCTGAATCTCGAACCAAAGCGAGTCACCGGCGCGTCCGGCGGCGCAATGTCCGCAGCCTGCTTCATCGCGCGACGCGAATTGAAGCTGCTGGAAACCATGGGCGAGGCATTTCTCGACAGAGACTTCAATATCAGCACCTCAATGGACGAGGCCGATAGCGATGGCCTCACCCCGCATCAGCGGATCTACAGGGAGGTCGTCTCGGCTGTGATCGACGATGACGCCGTCCAGTCGATCATCGACGGCCCTCAATTCGAGGTGCTGATCGCCCATCCGCCGACCGAGACCCTCCCGAAATGGTCGACCTTCCCGATGATGGCCGCCTATCTTCTCGATCTGTCCATTCGTTCGACGCCGCATGTGGAATGGCCGGCAACGCTTGGTGCCGACAGCAGCCTCGTCGATGCTCGCGAGGCGGCAAGACAAGGAAAACTCGTCGATCTGATCTGCGCCGCCGCCGTCATTCCGCCGGTCTTCAAAGTCGAAGGCTGGGAGGGCAAGAAGGTGGTCGATGGCGGCATGACGTCGAAGGCACCGCTGCCGACGAACGACACGGGACGCACGCTCATCCTTCTCACCCGGCGCTTTCGAAACCTGCCGCAAACCGAACGTCGGCTTTACGTGCAGCCGTCGGAGGAAGTCCCGGCTGACAAGATCGATTTCACCGATCGGCAAAAGCTCCACGACACCTGGGAAGCGGGCAGGCATGATGCGCGCAAATTCCTGGCCGGAAACGACGCAGGCCTGTTTTCCGGACCGGAAAACGTCGGTTGATCTGAATGCAGGACGCTGGAGCCCGCCTCGCGGCAGGTTTCTGTTTCTTCCGCTCTCGATAGCTTATCAGCAGAGCGATCCGAACGAGATCGGATAGATCTTCCGCATCCCCGTGACGAAAGCCTTGGCGCGAGCCGGATCGAACATGTCGGAAAAGGCACGATCGAGTACGTTCAGTCCGCCTGTGGTCACACCGAAGCTCGGCAGAATCAGCCGAGAACCATCGCCGACGAAGCATGAGCCGCGCACGGCCCTGCCCGGCCCCTTCACCTTTGCGACGGGATGGAGATGGCCGGCGATCTCGCCATGAGACGGCGCATTTGCCGGTTCATGGCGCAATCTCAGCGCGCCAATCGCCAATTCACCACAGCACGTTCCGCCAAGGTCGGCGGGCGGCTCGGGATCGTGATTGCCGCTGATCCAGACCCAGTCGCGCCCCGTCATAAGCTTCGCGAGCCCGTCGCGGTAGATGTCCGGCAAAAGGGCTGCGCCCTTGCGATCGTGGAAGGAGTCGCCGAGACAGACGACGCGGCGAGGGTCCACGCGTTTCAGGACTTTTTCCAACAAAAGCAGGGTCAGACCGGTGTCGTAGGGCGGCAGCATCATGCCCCGACGGGCAAAGGCCGCACCCTTCTCGATGTGAAGATCGGAGACGATCAGCGTCCGCTCGTCTGGCAGGAACAGCACGCCGGCCGGGTCCAGCTGCACGGCCTCGCCCGCGATTTCGGCGTCCAGCCGCTCACACTCATCCTGCCGCATCCGCCGCGCCAAAGCACTCATGGGTAACCGCCGCCGTTCGGTTATCGCGTTTTCTCGTTCCGTTCTTTTGCGGATTTGGGGGACCAAAGGCAAGCGCACAACGCAGCCATGAAGACGAGTCCGATCGTCGCGGGTTGATTCCGCAGCGACAATAGGTCAAGAGTGCAGCGCAACATGGACCCGCTCTTTTCGCGGGTGGCTATGCCGGGCGCCTATCCCCCGGCCCATCTCATCGTCGCATCCAGCGGACGCACCGCATGGTAAACGAGCGCGAACGCAGGCGAGACGCCAGCGATATAACGCGAGCGACGATCCGATATTCGTCTGGAGCTCATGTTCTCGACCCAAAACCTCAGAGCCGAATGGCTCGGCAACATCCGCGGCGACCTCCTCTCCGGACTTGTCGTCGCCCTCGCCCTTATCCCGGAAGCGATCGCGTTCTCGATCATCGCCGGCGTCGATCCGAAGGTGGGGCTCTATGCCTCGTTCTCGATCGCCTGCCTGACGGCGATATTCGGTGGCCGACCCGGCATGATCTCCGCCGCGACGGCCGCAACGGCCGTGCTGATGATCACGCTCGTCGCCGATCATGGGTTGCAATATCTCTTCGCAGCGACCGTGCTTGCCGGCCTTCTCCAGCTCGTCGCGGGTGCGTTGAAGCTCGGCGATGCCATGCGGTTCGTGTCCCGTTCCGTGATGACCGGCTTCGTGAATGCCTTGGCAATCCTCATTTTCATGGCGCAGATTCCCGAGCTCGTCGGCGTTCCGAGCCTCACCTATGTGATGGTCGCGCTGGGACTGGCGATCATCTATCTCCTGCCGAGATTGACGACGGTCATTCCGTCTCCGCTCGTCGCGATCGTCGTTGTGACGGCCATCGCCCTGTTCTTCGGCCTCGATCTGAGAACCGTCGGCGATATGGGCGAACTGCCTGACTCGCTGCCGATCTTCCTGATCCCCGATATTCCGCTGACGCTGGAGACTCTTCAGATCATCCTGCCCTATTCGCTGGGCATCGCCGTCGTCGGTCTTCTCGAATCGCTGATGACGGCGCAAGTCGTCGACGATCTGACCGACACGCCGTCCGACAAGAACCGCGAATGTATCGGTCAGGGTATCGCAAACACGGTCACCGGCTTTTTCGGCGGCATGGCGGGCTGCGCGATGATCGGCCAGTCGGTTATCAACGTGAAATCTGGCGGTCGTACCCGGCTTTCCTGTTTCTTCGCCGGTGTCTCGCTTCTCTTTCTCATCGTCGTCCTCGGCGATTGGGTCGCGGTGATCCCGATGGCCGCGCTCGTGGCGATCATGATCATGGTCTCGATCGGAACCTTTTCCTGGGAATCGATCCTCAACCTCAAGACCCATCCGCGACGCTCCTCGATCGTCATGCTGGTGACGGTCATCACGGTTGTCTGGACCCATAACCTCGCGATCGGCGTCATCGCAGGCGTTCTTCTCTCCGGCATTTTCTTCGCCTCGAAGGTCGCCCAGCTGTTCTACATCGAGAGCGATCTTTCCGAGGACGGACGGCATCGCACCTACAAGGTGCTCGGCCAGATCTTTTTCGCTTCGACCGGTGACTTCGGCGAGGCCTTCGATTTTCGCGAGGATGTGGACAAGGTGACTATCGATGTTTCGGAGTCTCACATCTGGGATCTGTCGGGCGTCGGCGCTCTGGACCGTGCGGTCCTGAAATTCCGGCGCGAAGGCACGGAGGTCGAACTTGTGGGCATGAACGAAGCGAGCCGAACGCTTGTCGGGCGGCTCGGCATTGCCGACAAGCCCGATGCCCTTGAACGTATGAACGCCCACTGACACACTCGATCCACGGTCCGACCACAGAAGCGGACAGGCAGCCGAACGCGCTGCCGTCAGAAACGAAGGGGAAGCAACGTGGCCAAGATCCTGGCGCTCGTCGACGGCTCTCAGCATTATACCGAGAGCGTTGTGGACAATACCGAGTTCGCGGCGCGGCAATTGTCCGCCGATGTCGAAGTCATCCACGTCATCGGCCGCCGCGATATCGGCTCGGCACCGGCAGATCTGTCCGGCAATCTCGATCTCGGAGAGCGCGACGAGCTCTTGAAGGAGCTCGCTGAGCACGACGAGAAGCGCGCAAAGCTTGCCCGCAAGCGTGGTCGCCTGATCCTTTCGGATGCGGCGGAACGCCTGCGCGGTCAGGGTGTCGAGAAAGTGAAGAACGAGCTGGTTCTCGGCGATCTCCTCGAAGCGATCGAAAAACGCGAGCCGGGCTGCGATCTTGTCGTCATCGGCAAGCGCGGAGACGCGGCCGATTTCGCAAGCCTGCATCTGGGCTCGAATGTGGAGCGGATCATGCGGCGGGCGAAGGTTCCGGTGCTGATCGCCGCCCGCGCCTTTCGCCCCGTCGAAAAGGTGCTCGTCGCCTATGACGGCGGACAGAGCATTCTGAAGGCACTCGATTTCATTCGTTCGTCTCCGCTTCTCAAGGGGACGGATATCGAGGTCGTTAAGGCCACCAGCAATGCGTCCGACCCGGAACTCGATCGCGTCTGCGAGGACCTGAAAGCGGCTGGCCTCACTGCCCGATGCCGCACCCTGAAGGGCGATGTCGAGGACGCGATCGTCGAGGAATGCGACCGAGAGGACATCGACCTCGTCGTGGTGGGCGCATCCGGGCATTCACGGCTGCGCGCCTTCTTCGTCGGATCCGTCGCGAATGAGATCGTACGCAAGTGCAAGCGCCCGGTCCTGCTCTTCCGTTAAGCGTTCGGAAACGGCGCCTGAAGGCAGTTTGGATCAGGCAAGGAATGTTCATCACTCACCGCTAGCTTCGGTTCGATCGATGAACCCGTCCGGCTGGCACTAAGCGTGATGAACCCGAATATCTCCGTCCGACACCTCAATCGGGGCGAACATCCCGTCGATGCTGTCGTCATCCTGCCAACCTTTCGTCGGCCGGAGCACGTCGTTCAAACGCTCGATTCGCTGGCGGCCCAGGCAACCGACAAACGCTTCGCAATCATCGTCATGGAAAACGATGACGAAGGCCTTCAGGGTCTGGCGGCGGCGACCGAATGGTTGAAGGCTCACGGCGAGCAGGCCGGCATTGCGATCATCGCCCATGAGCGCGGCAACTGCTCGGCCTACAACGCCGGCATCGAGACCGCTCTCCACCATTACCAGACCTTCTCGCACCTTCTCATCATCGACGATGATGAGCTCGCTTCGCCACACTGGCTCGATCGGCTGATCACCGCAAGCAACGCGCTTGATGCGGATCTGGTGGGTGCGCCCCAGCTCCCCGTTTTCGAGGACGAAACCGGACGGCGCTGGTCGAAGCATCCGGTCTTCACGCCCCACTACAAGACGACTGGACGGGTGCCGATCCTCTATTCCTCCGGCAATGTCGCGATCCGGCGCCGCGTGCTGGAGGCGATGGGTCCGGAATGGCTCGATACGACCTTCAATTTCATCGGCGGCGGCGATGCAGACTTTTACACGCGCTGCAAGGCCAGAGGCTTCAGCTTCGGCTGGTGTGCCGAAGCCAATGTCATGGAAACCATGCCGGCGCGGCGCACAGAGGCCTCGTGGATCAATGCGCGATCGGTACGAAACGGCGCGATATCGGCGATCATCGAGCGACGGCATGGTCAGGGCGGCAAGAATCGCCTGAAACGCCATGCGCGCAATCTCGCTTTGCTTGCCGTCTCTCCGCTACGCTCAGTGATCCTGGCGTTGAAGACCCGCTCACCGGCCATCGGAATCTATCATGTCCAGGTGGCGGCCGGGCGTTTTCTCGCCGAATTCGGCCAGGTTGCCGAACAATATCGTCAGCCTGAGAAAAACTGAGGCAATCGAGCCGCACTCCGTGGGTTTGAACGCGGCCCAGCCGACCTATATCGGGTATGCCGCGAACACGCGGTCCCCTTTCAATCGGACGACCCGAAACGCCGCGATGCCCATGGACCGCCTCCGCCTGCTTGCCGTCGATAACGACGATCTCGAAATTTTTTCGGCCCACTGTCAGGACGCGATCGTCCGGCTGGGCGATTGCCACTACCGCAAGGCCGAGAAGCAGTTTGCCGTCGAGATGAACCGCTTTGCCTGGGAGACGGCGCAGAAGCGCAAGTTCAGCGTCTTCTCCGCGCCGAAATATGAACGGCGGAGATCGGCTCTCCATTTCGACCGCGTGACGAGTGTCCGCCGCCAGGGTCTCGAAACAGCGAGCGAGGATCAGGTCCTCGTCCTGCTGGCGATCCGCTTCTCGGAAACGGAAGCGCCGTCAGGCCATGTCGATCTGGTTTTCGCGGGTGGCGCGACGATCCGGCTCGAGGTGGAGGTCGTGGAAGCACAGCTCGCCGACGCGGGCGCCGCTTGGGAAACCCAGGCGAAACCGGATCACGACCGGACAGACCAGAACGTCTGATACGGTGCACAGCCGTTCAGCCGGGCTGCGTATCAAAGCCCCATGCGGCGCCTGCGTGATTTCAGGAAATCCGTCATTGCGAAGCGATCAAGCGGATTTCTGATGGCGATCGGCGTGGCAGGTCATATTCAGAAGACCGTGGGGCATAAGCCCCACGGTCTGATCAACGCCGGTCAGTATTCTTCGAGCTTCTGTTCCGCGCCCCAGGCATTGAGTTCCGCCTTGCGCCACGAGCCATAGGCCGCGTTCGGGAAGACGATCCATTTGTCGCCGAATTCGGACGCCTTCTGTTCGACCAGCTGCCGGCGCTCCGCCACCGAGCCTTCACCGAAGCCACCATCGAAATCGGGAAGCGAGTCGCCGAGGAGAAGCACGATCTCGTGGTCCTTGGAGACATTCGCACGGCGTTCCGTCTTGTCCGGCCCGAGCAGTTGAACCGTTTCGGCACTGACCTGCGGCAGACCGAGGCCCTTGAGGGTTTCGAGCGTGAACGCCTTCTGGTCGTCGGTCCGGTCCGAGATATAGGCGATCGTCACGCCCAGCTTGTCCGCATGATCGAGAAAGGCCTTCGCGCCGGGAATGAGCGTCGGTTTTCCCTCGCGCTCCCAGTGCCGCCATGTGTCCCAGTTGTCGTAGCGATGGCAGTTCTTCAGGTCGCGGGCGAGGAGAGCCGTATTGTCGATGACCGTCTCGTCGAGATCGGTCACGACGGCGAGCTTCGCCGGGTCGTCGGCCCCTTCCACCGCAGAGTCGAGCCGCAGGGTCGCAAGACTGTAGGCCTGCAACTGAAGCGCGGCGACCTCTGCGGATTTCTGCTGGAATTTGAGACCGGCGGTGAATTCAGCCACGGAGCAGTCGGCATCCTGCGCGGCGGCACCTGTGGCTGCGAGGCAGAGGGCGGTGAGAGCGGCGAAACGGATCATTGGAATTCCCGGACAGTTGCTGATGTCGCCGAACCTAGGTTTTGGTTGATTGTCTTGTCAATCAACCGAGCAACGCCCTGATCCCGCAACGACAAAGACCGCCGAACGTTCAGGTTCGACGGTCTTCGAAAGGGATCGCATGCCGCATCCGCCTCGGCGGATCAGGTCTCGATCAGATGTGGATGGGCTTGCCGTAGGCCGCCGCCATCGCCGCTTCGCGCATCGCTTCCGAGAGCGAAGGATGGGCGTGGCTGGTAAGCGCCACGTCTTCCGACGCACCGCCATATTCCATGACAAGCGCAGCTTCCGCGATGAGATCACCTGCGGAGGCACCGAGGATGTGACAGCCGAGCAGCTTGTCGGTCTTTGCATCCACCAGCATCTTCACGAAGCCATCGGTCGCGAGCATGGCCCGCGCACGGCCATTGGCGAGGAACGGAAACTTGCCGACCTTGTATTCGATACCCGCTTTCTTCAGCTCTTCCTCAGTCTTGCCGACCGAAGCAACCTCGGGCGACGTGTAGACCACCGACGGGATCGCATCGTAGTTGATATGGGCGGACTGGCCGGCGAGCAGTTCCGCGAGTGCCACGCCCTCGTCCTCGGCCTTATGGGCGAGCATTGCACCGCGAACCACGTCGCCGATCGCATAGATGCCGTCGACATTGGTCTTGAAGTGGTCGTCGATCTCGACCCGGCCGCGATCATCCGACTTCACGCCGGCATTCTCAAGTCCGAGATTTGCAGTGTAGGGCTTGCGGCCGGTGGCCACCAGCACGACGTCGGCGTTCAGCGTCTCGCTCTCTCCACCCTTGGCCGGCTCGAACGTGACGGATGCGCCGCCGCCATCCTGCTTCTGAACGCCGGTCACCTTCGCGCCGAGCTTGAACTCGAAGCCCTGCTTGACGAGCAGCTTCTGGAAGGCGGTCGAGATCTCCGCATCCATGGGACCGAGAACCTTGTCGAGATATTCGACGACGGTCACCTTTGCGCCGAGCCGCGACCACACGGAGCCAAGCTCCAGGCCGATCACGCCACCGCCGACGATGACCATGTGCTCCGGCACCTTTTCGAGCGCGATGGCCCAGTCCGACGAAACGATGGTATCGGTATCGAAGGTGAGATCGACGCCAGGAATGCCGGCGACTTCCGAACCGGTGGCAATGACGATGTTCTTGGCTTCCAGCGTCTCCGAAGAACCATCGTCCTTCTCGACCTTCACCTTGCCCTTTGCCTCGATCGAGCCGGTACCGATGAAGCCATCGACCTTGTTCTTCTTGAAGAGGTAGGCGATCCCGTCGACATTCGCCTTCACCGTCTTATCCTTGTGGCCGAGCATTGCGGAGAGATCGAGCTCCGGCGAGACCTTGATGCCAAGCGAAGCGTAATCATGTCCCGCCTCGTGGAAGCGCTCGGAGGCATGCAGCAACGCCTTGGACGGGATACAGCCGACGTTGAGGCAGGTGCCGCCGTAGGTCTTGCGCTTTTCGACGCAAGCGACCTTCATACCGAGCTGAGCCGCTTTGATGGCGCACACATAGCCGCCGGGGCCCGAGCCGATGACGACGAGATCGTAGGTCATTCTTCATCCTTCGCATTGTCGGAAACTGGCGTCTGCGTATCACCGACGCCTCGTTTTGCAAGCTCTTCCACGAGCCTCATCAGCTCAGGCGAACGGGCAGGGAGTGGCTTTGAATCAGGTGTCGCACGCGCGTCGGTGTTCGACTGCAGTCGCTTCGCGTAGGCCGCATAGCCACCTTCCTCGCCGAGAACGTTGTCAAAAGGCGAGAGTTCGTCGGTCAATCCGCCAGCAAGCATCACCGAAAGGATCTCGGGTTTGTCCAAGCGGATCGCCTCGAAGACGAAACTTCCGCCACTCTCTATGACCTCACTCTTGGGGCCGACCAAACCCTGTTCAAGAATATCGGCAAACGCCTTGCCATCGTCTGCCTTGAGGGCCGCATAGGCCGCGCGGTTGGCGTCCTTTTCCGCCTCACCCATCGAGGCGAGACGCTTTTCCTTTGCCACCTCAGGATCGGAAGAATTGTCGGCGTTCTCGATCACCTGAAAGTCGATATAGGCGAGCATCGGCGTGCCGTTTGCGTCGAGGCCCCAGATCACCGGATAAAAGCCGTCGCCCCAGCCAGACTGGGAAATCGCGGCCGCGCCCGTTCCTTCAGGCAATGGCTTGTGAAGGCCGAATTCCGAACTGGTCGTGCCGGGGAACTGCGCCGCGAGGACGTCGTCGTAATAGTTCGAGTAATCGTCCCCGATGCGGGCGATTTCTTCAGCCTCGCGCTTCTCAATGTCTGCCGCAAAGGCGGTGTTGGCGAAAGCCGCGAGACCGGCGTCGACGGGCACACCGTAATACTCGTCATCCTTCAGCCCCTCCGCCGATCGTCCTTCGGGAACGCCCATTGCGAAGCGATCGGGAACGCCTTCGGCGAAGCGGATCACCAAGAGCGCTGCACTCGAATATTTCGGCGTTCCGACAACGATGCTGACCGGATAGCTGCCCGGCTTCACACGTCGGCTCTGGGGCAAAGCGTCCGGCTGGACCAGCGGGTCCATGGCGACGACCCGACCGTCCGGCAGCATGAGATCGCCGATCGTCTCCGTCGTCAGGCCGCGCTCCTTCAGCGCGTCAGCAGAGAGCGAAAAAATCCTGGTGTTGGAGGAGAGTTTCGTCATGTCGATTGCCTCACTTACGCTCGGCAAGGCCAATCCAGTGAGGACCATGAAACCGGCCAACAGGGACGGCCGCATCATTCACCGCCGCCCGGGCAATCCCCGGATGTCTCGTCGAACTTGGTGTGAGCGGGCCGTAGCTTCGCCCTGGAAATCTGCAGAGGTACGAAGGGCGGTGTCGCCTGATTGGCCGGCTCGACGAAGCGCGTGACGTAGCAGCCGGAAAAGACCCGCACGGATCCGTCGGTGCCAGTCGCCTCGATCACCGTCGGCACTGACGTATAGATCGAGCCCGCCGCACCGTCGCTGATGGTATCGCCGAGCTTCAGCTTCACCCCGCCGGTCGTCTCGTAGCCCTCTTCGAACTTCGTGAAGCCGGGCCTGCCGGACTCCTCGGAGAAATAGCTCCAGGCCCGTAGATATTCTTGCCTGTCGATGGCGTTGTAGAGTGAGGTAATCAGCGAGACAGGCGTCGAGCGGTCGTCGAGATATGGGGCGGGTCCGTCTGCCGCCGCACCGTCGATCGAAATTTCGCTATCCGCGGCCGGCAGGTTCTGACCGTTTGCAACAGCGGGGGAGATCAGGCCCGTCGTCAGGAGCAGTAGGCCGCAGGTGAGCAGAGAGGACCGCGGTGTCATCGCAGAATGGCCCTTGCGCCGATACCGCGAGATCTACCGGTGACGATCATGACGCAGGTCAACACATTACCCTTTGCTTGTCCGTCACGCAGCCCAGGCCAGTTTCAGCCGCGAACGATCGAGTCATCGCGGCGGACTTCCATTTCCTCGTCACCAAGCTATAGCGCGGCGCGATTGAACAGCTCCATCACGTGCGTCCGCCGAGAAAGCGCCGCATAAGCGACTGCAGAACTGACTTATACCGCCGGACGAATGAATTGACCCGCTGGGTCAATCCACGCCCGGCAAACGGCTCAAACGCCGCTCGGACTGCCGACGACCCATGAAACCGATGGTTTCAAAGGTCCGCCGGTATTATACGAAACCCGTTCGATCGCTTCGCGATAGCGGGTTTGAAGACGCCCGCGCGCCGCTTGGGGCTTTGATACCATCCCCCGCTTCATCAGCCGGATACGCTATTATGTCGTCTCCGGTCCAAGCTTCTTCCACCCCGGATAGGCGCCGACGGCTGCGTAAGCCATCGGCACAATTGCATGGGCTACTTCGTAAAGGCCGACGGTCAATCCCGTCGGCCGTATCCCCTTGGATCAAAGATCGAGGATCAGACGCTCTGGATCTTCCAGGCTCTCCTTCACGCGCACGAGGAAGGTGACGGCTTCCTTACCGTCGACGATCCGGTGATCGTAGGAAAGTGCGAGATACATCATCGGACGGATCTTCACCTCGCCGCCGATCGCCATCGGACGCTCCTGGATCTTGTGCATACCCAAGATGCCCGATTGCGGCGCATTGAGAATCGGCGTCGACATGAGCGAGCCGTAGACGCCGCCATTGGTGATCGTGAAGGTGCCGCCCTGCATCTCCGAGACGCCGAGCTTGCCATCACGCGCGGCCTTGGCGAGGCGACCGAGTTCCTTCTCAACCTCGGCAATGGTCATCTGGTCGGCGTCACGAATGACCGGGACGACGAGGCCCTTGTCCGTGCCGACGGCCATGCCGATGTGGCAGAAGTTCTTGTAGACGATGTCATTGCCGTCGATCTCGGCGTTCACCGCCGGGATTTCCTTCAACGCATGGCAAACTGCCTTTGTGAAGAAGCCCATGAAGCCCAGCTTGATGCCGTGCTTCTTCTCGAAGAGATCCTTGTACTTCTTGCGCATCTCCATGGTCGCGGTCATGTCCACCTCGTTAAAGGTGGTCAGCATCGCGGCCGTGTCCTGCGCGCTCTTCAGGCGCTTGGCGATGGTCTGACGCAGACGCGTCATCTTCACGCGCTCCTCGCGCGGCGCATCGTCCTTCGAGGGCTCGGCCCGCTTCGGTGCGGCCGGCTTTTCCTGCGTGCTCGACGGAGCGCCCTTCGAAACGGCTTCAAGAACGTCGCCCTTCAGGATCTGACCGTCGCGGCCCGAACCCTTCACCTGATCGGAAGACACGTTCTTCTCTTCCATCAGCTTGCGGGCAGACGGTGCCGGCGGACGGCTGGACTCTGCTTCGGCCTTGCTCTCGGAAGGCTCCGGAGCGCGGTTTGCAACGGCGTTACCGGACGAGTCGCCACCGGAGGCACCTTCTTCGATCTTCATCAAAAGTGCGCCGACCTTGACCTCGTCGCCTTCGGAAACGGCGAGCTCACGGATGACACCCGCGACGGGCGACGGCACTTCCTGGGCAGCCTTGTCCGTCTCCAGTTCGAGCAGGGCCTCGTCCATCGAAACACTGTCACCGACCTTCTTGAAGATCGTTCCGACCGTTGCCTCGCTCACCGATTCGCCAGCCGAGGGGACGTTGACATCGGTCAAGGAACCACCGCCCGACTGCTGCTGATCGGACTTGCTTTCGCCGCCATAGCCGCCGGCATCGTCGGAAGCCGCTTCCTGCCTTGCTTCCCGGGAGGGCTTCTCGGTAGCATCGTCCGACGAGCCTGCCGCCGATCCCTCGCCTTCGCCGATCATGCCGATCAGCGCACCCACTTCGACCGTATCGCCCTGTTTGGCGACGATCTCCTGCAGCACGCCAGCGGCTGGCGCAGGCACTTCGACCGTAACCTTGTCGGTTTCCAGTTCGGCCAGCGTCTCGTCCTGCTCGACGCGGTCTCCGACCTGCTTGAACCACGTGCCGATGGTGGCTTCCGACACGGACTCGCCAAGGGTCGGAACTTTAATCTCGGTGCTCATGGATGTTTTCTTTCGGCGTCCTGATTCATTCGAAGGATTGAGGAAATGCCGGGCCTAGCCCAGCGCTTCCTCGAGGAAGGCTTCGAGCTGTTTGAGATGGGTCGACATGGTACCGGCCGCCGGCGATGCGGCAGCCGCACGCCCCGCATACCGCACCCGGGTATTTTCCACGCCGATATGATCGAGAACCCATTCGAGATAGGGATCGATGAATGACCAAGCGCCCATGTTCTTGGGCTCTTCCTGGCACCAGACCATCTCGGCCTGTTTGAAACGCGACAACTCCGCGATAAGGGCCTTGGCCGGGAACGGATAGAGCTGTTCGAGGCGCAGCAGGTAAACGTCGTTGATGCCGCGTTTCTCGCGTTCCTCGAAGAGATCGTAATAGACCTTACCCGAGCACATCACGACGCGCCGCATCTGCTCGTCCGATACGAGAGAGCTTTCCCCGCCCCCAAGACGCTCGGCATCGTCCCACAACAGGCGATGGAAGCTCGTCTCGCCAGCCATCTCGTCAAGGCGGGAAACCGCACGCTTGTGGCGCAGAAGCGATTTCGGCGTCATCAAAATAAGCGGCTTGCGGAAGTCACGCTTCAGCTGACGCCGCAGGATGTGGAAGTAATTCGACGGCGTGGTGACATTGGCCACCTGCATGTTGTCTTCAGCGCAGAGCTGCAGGAAGCGTTCGAGACGCGCCGAAGAATGCTCAGGTCCCTGCCCCTCATAGCCATGGGGCAGAAGCAGGACGAGGCCGGACATGCGCAGCCATTTGCGTTCGCCCGACGAGATGAACTGGTCGATCACCACCTGAGCGCCGTTGGCGAAGTCGCCAAACTGGGCTTCCCAGAGCGTCAGCGCGTTGGGCTCCGACAGCGAATAGCCGTATTCGAAACCGAGAACGGCCTCTTCCGAGAGCATCGAATTGATGACCTCGTAGATCGCCTGACCCTCGGAGATATGGCCGAGCGGAATGAAGCGATCTTCGGTTTCCTGATCGTAGAGAACGGAATGACGCTGGGAGAAGGTACCGCGCTCCGAATCCTGTCCGGAAAGCCGTACCGGATGCCCCTCGGCGACGAGCGAGCCGAAGGCCAGCGCTTCGCCAGTCGCCCAGTCGATGTTCTCGCCGCTCTCGATCATCTTCGCGCGATTATCAAGGAAACGACGAATGGTTCGGTGGACGTTAAAATCGTCCGGAACGCTGCAGAGCTTGTTTCCGATGTCCTGCAATGTCTTGAGCGGAACGCCGGTCGCGCCGCGGCGCGGCTCGTCTTCCTCTTCCGCGCGCTTCAGTCCCGACCAGGCGCCATCCAGCCAATCGGCCTTGTTCGGCTTGAAGGACTGGCTTGCCTCGAAGTCTTCGTCCAGCGCGGTGCGGAACTTGGCGATCCGATCGTCGACTTCTTGCTGGGTGACAAGCCCCTCTTTCACCAGCTTCTTGGAATAGATTTCCAGGGTCGTCGGATGATTCCGGATGACCTTGTACATCTTCGGCTGGGTGAACGCAGGCTCGTCGCCCTCGTTATGACCGTACCGCCGGTAGCAGAACATGTCGATGACGACCGGCTTGTGGAACTTCATCCGGAATTCGGTCGCGATCTTCGCCGCATAGACCACCGCTTCGGGATCGTCGCCATTGACGTGGAAGATCGGTGCTTCGACCATCTTCGCAACGTCGGACGGATAAGGCGACGAGCGCGAGAAGCGCGGATTGGTCGTGAAACCGATCTGGTTGTTGATGATGAAATGCAGGGACCCAGCGACGCGATGACCGCGCAGCGCCGATAGGTTGAAGCATTCCGGGACGACGCCCTGACCGGCAAAAGCTGCATCGCCATGGAGAAGCAATGGAAGCACCATGGCGCGCTGCTCCAGCGGCACGATGTCCGTGCGCGTCGAACCAGCGATCTGGTCCTGCTTCGCGCGCGCCTTACCCATCACGACGGGATCGACGATTTCGAGGTGCGACGGGTTCGCGGTCAGCGAAAGATGGACGTTGTTGTCGTCGAAGCTGCGATCGGACGAGGTGCCGAGGTGATACTTGACGTCGCCTGATCCTTCGACGTCCTCCGGCTTGAACGAGCCGCCCTTGAATTCGTGGAAGATCGCCCGGTGGGGCTTGGCCATCACCTGGCTGAGAACGTTGAGGCGGCCGCGATGGGCCATGCCGAGAACGATCTCCTTGAGGCCAAGCTGTCCGCCGCGCTTGATGATCTGTTCGAGCGCCGGGATCAGCGCTTCGCCGCCATCGAGGCCGAAACGCTTGGTGCCCTTGTATTTGACATCGAGAAACTTCTCGAAGCCGTCGGCTTCGATCAGCTTGTTCAGGATCGCGCGCTTGCCCTGCTCGGTGAAGGCAACGCCCTTATCCGGCCCCTCGATACGCTCCTGCAACCAGCTCTTTTCAGCCGGATTGGAGATATGCATGAACTCGACGCCAAGGGTCGAGCAATAGGTGCGCTTCAACACGTCGAGCATTTCGCGGATGGTCGCGAACTTCATGCCGAGTACGTTGTCGATGAAGATCTTGCGATCGTAATCGGCTTCGGTGAAGCCGTAGGTCTTCGGCGAAAGCTCGTTATAGTCGTCGTCCGGCTGGTTCGCGATGCCGAGCGGGTCAAGATCCGCGTGCAGGTGACCACGCACGCGATAAGCGCGGATCAGCATGAGGGCCGAAATCGAATCCTGCCGGGCGCGGTTCGCCGCTTCCTCAGTCAGGCCGACGCCCTGTTTCTGGGCCTCCTTGCGGACCTTCGTATCGATCCGCTTGTCGACATCGCCCCAATCGCCGTCGAGAGCCGCAACCAGTTCGCCATTGGCCGCGATGGGCCAATTCGCGCGGGTCCACGAGGGACCGGACGCATTTTTATGGACGGTTGCTTTCTCGTCCTTCAGGCCGGCGAAGAAATCGGCCCATTCGGCATCGACCGAAGACGGATCGTCCTCGTAAGCCGCGTACAGCTCCTCGATGTAATCCGCGTTGCCGCCGTAAAGAAACGAAGTCTCTGCAAACACTTCGTTGGCGTCATCATTGCGTGCCATGGCGTCCATTTGCGGGGGTTACGGGGCCCCGCCTCCTCGCTGCGTTGAACGACGGACGAGAGTTCGCCCGTCCTGATCTGAACCGCTGGCGGCGGCTTTCTGCGTTCGCCGTGCCAGCTTGTTCCAATTTGAGCCTGCCGTAAAGCGCTTCGTCGAGCCAGATGGGGACCGATCGACGCCTTGGCAATGCGGGTTCGCCAGATGCGAACCCTTTCGTCATTTATCGGAGGCGCCGTGTCAGCCCTTGAGAAGTTCGACGAGCGTCTTGCCGAGCTGGGCCGGCGATGGCGAGACGCGAATGCCCGCAGCTTCCATCGCAGCGATCTTGTCTTCCGCGCCGCCCTTGCCGCCGGAAACCACTGCGCCCGCATGGCCCATGGTGCGGCCCTTCGGCGCCGTACGGCCGGCAATGAAGCCAACGGTCGGCTTGGCGCGGCCCTTCTTGGCCTCGTCTGCCAAAAACTGCGCGGCGTCCTCCTCGGCCGAACCGCCGATCTCGCCGATCATGATGATCGATTCGGTCGCGTCGTCGGCGAGGAACATTTCAAGAACGTCGATGAATTCGGTGCCCTTGACCGGGTCGCCACCGATGCCGACGGCGGTCGTCTGGCCGAGGCCCTCATTGGTCGTCTGGAACACCGCCTCATAGGTGAGCGTGCCGGAACGGGACACGACACCGACGGAGCCCTTCGAGAAGATGTTGCCTGGCATGATGCCGATCTTACACTGCTCGGGCGTCAGCACGCCGGGGCAGTTCGGACCGATGAGCCGCGACTTCGAGTTTTCGAGCTTCGCCTTCACCTTGACCATGTCCGACACCGGAATGCCCTCGGTGATGCAGGTGATGAGATCGATTCCGGCCTCGATGGCTTCCTCGATCGCGGCGGCCGCGCCCGCCGGCGGCACGTAGATCACCGAAGCCGTTGCGCCGGTCCTGTCCTTGGCCTCGGCAACCGAGGTAAAGATCGGCAATTCGGTGCCGGCCGCCGCCTTTGCGCCCTCACCGGCGGTCCAGGTCTCGCCGCCTTTCTTGGGATGGATGCCGGCAACCATCTGCGTGCCGTGATAGGCAAGCGCCTGCTCGGTATGGAACGTGCCTGTCTTGCCGGTGAGGCCCTGCACGATGATCTTGGTGTTCTTGTCGACGAGAATGGACATTACGGGCGATCCTCCAGGATCTTTCGGATTTGGCGCAGTTCGTGAACGGTTTCGCGACTGGCCTCGAGAATGAGTTTGTTGAGTGCCTCGGTATCGGCCACATGGCGGTCCATGGCCCGGCGTGATCGCCGCATGAGCCAGATCGCCACGGCGATCAGCAACAGAAACGGCGACCAGACGGCCAGGATCTCAGCCATGCCCCTTACCCAACGGCGGCGACGATCTTCTTTGCGGCATCGTCGAGATCGTCGGCTGCCGTGATGGCAAGCCCGCTTTCATTGAGGATCGTCTTGCCCTGATCGACATTGGTGCCTTCGAGTCGCACGACCAGCGGAACCTTGAGGCCAACCTCCTTGACCGCCGCGACCACACCGTCCGCGATCACATCGCAGCGCATGATTCCGCCGAAGATGTTGACGAGAATGCCCTTCACGTTCGGATCGGCTGTGATGATCTTGAAGGCCGCCGTGACCTTTTCCTTCGTCGCGCCGCCGCCGACGTCGAGGAAGTTGGCCGGCTCCTTGCCGTACAGCTTGATGATGTCCATCGTCGCCATAGCAAGCCCAGCGCCGTTCACCATGCAGCCGATATCGCCGTCGAGCGCGACATAGGCGAGGTCGTATTTCGAGGCTTCGATTTCCTTGGCGTCTTCCTCGGTCTCGTCGCGCAGCGCCTTGATGTCATCGTGGCGGAAGAGAGCGTTTCCGTCGAAGGAGACCTTGGCGTCGAGCACCCGCAGATGGCCGTCCGTCATGACGATCAGCGGGTTGATCTCCAGAAGGCTCATGTCCTTTTCCATGTAGGCCTTGTAGAGGATCGGGAAGAGCTTCATGCCGTCTTCACGGGCCGCGCCATCGAGCTTCAGGGCGTCGCAGAGCTTGGCCGCATCCGCCTCGGTCACGCCATCGGCGGGCTCGATGGGCAAGTTGAAGATCTTCTCGGGCGTCTCTTCAGCCACGGTCTCGATGTCCATGCCGCCCTCGGTCGAGGCGACGAAGGCGACCTTGCCGACGGAGCGATCGACGAGAAGCGAGAGATAGAGCTCGCGATCGATGTCCGCGCCATCCTCGATATAGAGGCGGTTCACCTGCTTGCCGGCATCGCCCGTCTGCTTGGTGACAAGCGTATTGCCGAGCATTTCCTTCGCATTGGCAACGACGTCCTCGATCGACTTTGCAAGTCGCACGCCGCCCTTGGAATCGGGGCCAAGCTCCTTGAACTTGCCCTTGCCGCGACCGCCCGCATGGATCTGGCTCTTCACCACGTAAAGCGGACCGGGCAGCTGCTTGGCAGCGCTCTCCGCCTCGGATGCGTCGGTAATCGGGACGCCGTTCGCGACCGGTGCGCCGAAACCCTTGAGGACCTGCTTGGCCTGATATTCGTGAATGTTCATCTGATGCCCTTTTCGCCTTTTGGAGGCTCGTCAAAGAAAACGGGGCTGCGGTTACCCGCGCCCCGTCGAATGTCGTGAGATCAGCCGAGGCTCGGCTGGATACCGCGGCAGGCCTCCATCAGGCCCTTCACGCTGTCGACCGACTTGTCGAACTGAGCCTTCTCGTCCGAATCCAGATCGATCTCGATGACGCGCTCGACACCCCCCTCGCCGATGACGCAGGGAACGCCGACATACATGTCCGAAAGGCCGTACTGACCCGAGAGCGCGGCGGCACAGGGAAGAACCCGCTTCTTGTCCTTGATGTAGGATTCGGCCATCGCGATCGCCGAGGCGGCTGGTGCGTAATAGGCCGAGCCGTTCTTGAGGAGACCGACGATTTCCGCACCGCCGTCACGGGTGCGCTGGATGATCTCTTCGAGACGCTCCTGCGTGCACCAGCCAATCTTGACGAGATCCGTCAGCGGGATGCCGCCAACAGTCGAATACCGTGCCAGCGGCACCATCGTATCGCCGTGGCCACCGAGCACGAATGCCGTGACGTCCTCGACCGAAACCTTGAACTCGGTTGCAAGGAAGTGGCGGAAGCGCGACGAATCGAGCACACCGGCCATGCCGACGACCTTGTTGGACGGCAGGCCGGAAAACTTCTGCAGCGCCCAGACCATCGCATCGAGCGGGTTCGTGATGCAGATCACGAAGGCGTTCGGCGCGTATTTCGCGATGCCCGCGCCCACCTGTTCCATGACCTTGAGGTTCGTGCCGAGAAGGTCGTCACGGCTCATGCCGGGCTTGCGCGGCACGCCGGCGGTCACGATACAGACATCCGCACCCTCGATGGCGGCATAATCGTTCGCGCCGGAGAAAGCGCCGTCGAAGCCTTCGACAGGACCGGACTCGGCGATATCCAGGGCCTTGCCCTGGGGCGTGCCTTCCGAAATGTCGAACAGCACGACATCACCGAGGTCCTTGAGGCCTGCCAGGTGAGCGAGCGTGCCGCCGATCATGCCGGAACCGATTAACGCGATTTTGTTGCGGGCCATGCCTTGGGTCCTTCTTGTCTGGCAACGGGAAGCACGAAGCATGTCCCGCGCGAATCTGTTGGCGGCCGGCCGTTCGTCAGAAACGGCCATAGCCCTGGAACGGCCACTTAATGCGCCGTTGGCTTTCTTGCACTGCACCCTGGCCACATTCGCGCGTCTTACGCCACGAATTCCGGCAGTTTGCTTTAAAGCTTGGGGGTGGGATAGCCCGCACGCGAATGTGGCGCAACAGCACCAAACACCCGGCCGAACTATTCAAACGGTTAGATTGTTCGATGTCTTCACGCTTTTTCGAAAAAGCTGTGGCCAACCTCGCAACGCCGACGAGGAGCATCACTCCGAAGCCGCGCGCTGGCGATTTTTTGCAGCGCACACACGACCGTGCCTCCCGAGCTTGGACGCCGCCGTCCGGCAACAGGAGCCTCCAGCCAAAGCTCCTCGCGCGATGTGCGCTTGCCGGGGCGCTTCGCGGACGATCACCCTTTTCGAACGACTGGTCGAGCGATAGCCGTCACGTTGCGCACATTTAAAGTTGTTGCTCAGCGAACAAATATAGAAATAACAGTAAAGCCTTTGCGCCATCGTCGCGTGTATTAAATCGCACTGTTTTTTTTCTAAGCGCGTAAACACTTGCCTCGAGATATCATATGGCCCGCAGTTTCGAGCTTATTCCGGCCCTTTCCCATGGCTTCGGCATTCTTGCGATTCTCGCCATTCTCTCGGTTGCCTATGGTGCCATTCGCTTAAGCTCCTTCGGACCGAAGGGCCAAGCGCTTCTGCTAGGTGGGGCGACAAGCTGCGCAGTGGCACTGGGAACGATCCATCAGACCCATTTCAGCGGTGGATGCGAGCTCGACAGTGGAGCCTTGGTCGTGGGGATCTCTTCTGCGTTCGGCGGCCCGATCACGGCACTTGTCGGCGGCGGTTTCGCGGCAATTCACAGTATCTAGCATGATCAGGAGGGTTTGATCGCAGGCATCGTCTCCCTGTGCATCAGCATTGCGGCAGGTCTCGTCTGGCACGCGATGTTTCACGCACAACGCGAGAAACGTCCTCGCGACCTCCTCATCCTTGGTCTTCTGGTGTCTTTGCACGCAGCTCCCATCCTGATGACCGAAGCAGCGCCATTATCGCAGATCGGCGCGATCCTCGGCCTCGTGAGTTCGAGCGTCATCTTCGCTCTCTTTCTCGGCTCCCTCATGCTTCGAGAAGACCGCATGATGCGTCGGGAGGCAGAGCTATCGCGCGCAGCGCTTCGCGATCCGCTGACCAAGGTCGCCAACCGCCGAGGCTTTGGGCTTACCCTTCGAGCGATCAAGGAACGGCGGGAGCAACGCCCGCTCGCTGTGCTTGTTGTCGACATCGATCATTTCAAACGCGTCAACGACCGATTTGGTCACACGGCGGGCGACCAGATCCTGCAGGTAATTGCCGCAAAGCTGAGGCTTACGGCGGGCCGCGAAGCAACGGTCGCACGCTTCGGCGGCGAAGAGTTCGTCGTTCTGCTGGACGATACGTTGCCGTGCGACGCCCGCTCGATTGCGGAAGATGCGCGCAAGTCGATCTCCGATTGGACATCGGTCGACGAGAAGACGACAATCGACGTGACGGTCTCAATCGGAGTTGCCGGCGCTCTGAATGCCGAGGACACGGACCGCCTGATCCGCGAAGCCGACGACGCTTTGTATCAGGCCAAAGCCGATGGCCGAAATTGCGTGCGCGTTCATCAGGCATCGTCCGCGCCATTGCCGATCTACGGTCCCATTGCGAAAGACTGCCGCAGGTTCAAGGCTTCGAACACCGCTTCCAAGCGCTACCCATTGGCCTCCTGAGGCGCGGCATGGCCTGAAGGCATATAGGTGTCGCTTCGCATCTCGAAGAGGCGGGACACCGTGCGTTCGAACTCGAATCGCTCCGTACCGGATGGAGCGGTGTAGAGTTCCTTTGCCGGCACCTCGGCCGAAATGACCAGCCTGCGGCCGGCATCGTAGAGGGTGTCGACCAGGTTGATCAGGCGCTTCGCCTCGTTGCGCTCTGAAACCGTCAAGGCCGGAACACCCTCGAGAACGACCGTATGGAACCGCCTTGCGAGAGCGATGAAGTCCTGCGCGCCCAGCGGCCTTTGCAGCAATTGCTCGTATTGGAATCGTGCCGCGCCATTGCCCGCGCGCGGAACGGGAATCGTCCGGCCTTTGACCGACAAGGAGGCTGCGTGTTCCTTCTCTCCCGACAGGAGCGAATTCCAGACCTTTTCCACCCGCGCCTCGGCCTGATCGTCCAGCGGCGTGATGTAGAGGTCTTCGGTGCCAATGGCGGCAAGCCGGTAATCTTCGCCGGCATCGAGGGCGAGCACCTCCACATTGTCCTTGAGCTTGTCCACGAATGGCAGGAAGAGCCCGCGATTGAGACCGTCCTTGTAGAGATCGTCCGGCGCGACGTTGGAGGTCGCCACGAGAACGACCCCCTCCTGGAACAGGGCCTCGAACAGCCGGGACAGGATCAGAGCGTCGGCGACGTCGGTGACGGTGAATTCGTCAAAGCACAGAAGCAGGCTTTGCTCTGCAATCTGCCTCGCCACCGGCGGCATCGGATCATCCTGGGACGCGGTGCCTTCCCTCACCTTGTCGCGATGGGCGCCGATCCGGTCGTGAACGTCCCCCATGAAGGCATGGAAGTGGACCCGGCGCTTTTTCGACACGGAGCTCTGCCGGTAGAACATGTCCATCAGCATCGTCTTGCCGCGACCGACGGAGCCGTAGACGTAAAGGCCCTTCACCTTCTCAGGCTTACCCTTCTTGCCGAACAACCAGCCGAGCGCACTCGACTTCGTTGCGACGGAGCGGTTGGAGAGATCGTGATCAAGGCGATCCAATCGATCCGCAAGCAGCTTCTGCGCGGGATCCGGTTCGATCTCGCCGCGCTCGATCAGGCGCTCCAGCTGCGAGCGCACAGGCCCCGCTCTTTTGCGTTCAGGTATGGTCGACGAACTGGCCATCATCGCTCCGGTATCTGGCGGAAACAGTGCCCACCCTTTCCGGCGGATGTGAATAGGCAAGTTTGAAGTGCAGTAAAAGCCCGCTCCTTCAACCCCAGCAATTGGCTCTTGTGCCGATGCGGTGATAGGAGATGCGCGGCGCCCTAAACGAGAGACGAGACGCATGGCAGACACGGCAGGAAGGCGGGACGCGGCCGTCACCCGCGCGACCAAGGAAACCGAGATCGAGGTCCGCGTCGATCTCGATGGGACCGGGACGTCCGATATCACGACCGGCGTCGGATTCTTCGACCACATGCTCGATCAGCTTTCCCGGCATTCCCTGATCGATATCACCGTCCGGGCGAAGGGCGATCTCCACATCGACGATCACCACTGCGTTGAGGATACGGGAATCGCGCTCGGTCAGGCCATTCGTAAGGCGATGGGCGATCGCAAGGGCATCCGCCGTTACGCATCCCTCGATCTTGCCATGGACGAGTGTCTGACCCGCGCGGCGATCGATGTCTCAGGCCGGCCGTTTCTGGTGTTTTCAGCCAAGTTCACGCGCGCGAAGATCGGCACGTTCGACACGGAGCTCGTGCGCGAATTCTTTCAGGCCTTCGCCCAGAACGCCGGACTGACCCTTCATGTCACCAATCTTTACGGCGACAATTCCCATCACATCGCGGAAACCTGCTTCAAGGCGGTCGCGCGCGTACTCGGGGAAGCTCTTTCCATCGATCCGCGACAGGCCGATCTCGTTCCGTCCACGAAGGGAATGCTGGCGTGACGCGCGAACGGGCCGATCGCCGAGGAAGAACGCAGCCATGAGCGGCAAACGCTGGGTCGTGCTGGAGCCGCCGGCAGCGGGTGAGAACGAGACAACAGCCGATGCGCGTTTCGTGAAGGACGCCTTTGCGCCGCTTGCCTTTTTCTTTTTATTCTTCTGGCTGTTCTGGCACCGCCTCTGGCTGGCTGGAATCGTCGTTCTCGCGCTCGACGTCACCTTCATGATGATTGGCTGGTGGCAGGGGCTCGGGCTCCTGTCCTCTGCCGCGCAATTCGGGCTCGCTTTGCTGGTCGGGCTCGAAGGCCGAAATCTCATCGTCAGCAACCGCTTGAAGAAAGGCTGGCGGATGGCATCCGTCGTCCGGGCCGATTCGATGGCCGAAGCCGAGCTTCGCTATTTCAACGCCGACGCCGGCAGGCCGAGATCGGAACCCGAAGCGCACGAGACCGCACCTGACGCAAAGCCGCATCTTCCGTGGACCGCGCGAACCGCGTAAGGCGCTTTCCAAGAAACTCCATGACGCAGGCAGGGCGTGCCTCAATGCAGACCGTCACGATTATCGATTATGGCTCCGGCAATCTGCGCTCGGCGACGAAAGCCTTCGAACGCGCCGCAAGAGGCATCGATCCGGATATCCGAATTCTTCTGACCGACGATCCGGCCGAGGTCCGGGCAGCGGACCGCATCGTGCTTCCAGGCGTCGGCGCCTATGCCGATTGCCGGGCCGGTCTCAACGCGGTGCCCGGCATGGTGGATGTGCTCCGGGAAGCCGTGGAGCGAAACGCGCGGCCCTTCCTCGGCATCTGCGTCGGCATGCAGCTGATGGCGGAGCGCGGTCTGGAAAAAGCCGTGACGGAGGGGCTTGGCTGGGTCAAGGGCGACGTCGTCAAGATTCAGCCGAACGACCCAGGCCTGAAAATTCCGCAGATGGGCTGGAATACGCTCGACATCGAGACGCCGCATCCGCTCATGGATGGCATCGAGACCGGCCCGGATGGACTGCACGCCTATTTCGTTCACTCCTACCATCTGGCCGCCGCGCGTTCCGACGAGCTTGTCGCGACAACCGATTACGGCGGACCGGTGACCGCAATGGTTGCGAGCGGCAATAAGGTGGGGACGCAGTTCCATCCGGAGAAGAGCCAGATGCTCGGGCTCCGTCTGATCGCGAATTTCCTCGAATGGAAGCCTTGAGATGTTTGTCTTTTTCTCAAATCGCCTTGGCTGCCTCGGCTCCATTCTCGTCTCGGTTCTCTTGACGATCGTGCTGCTCGCCGTCTTCCAGATCATCTAAACAATTCGAAAGTCCGTTCCGTGCCCATCCTCTTTCCCGCCATCGATCTCAAGGATGGTGCCTGTGTTCGTCTGAAGCTCGGCCTCATGGATCAGGCGACTGTCTACAACGCCGATCCGGCGGGACAGGCCCGCGAGTTTCGCGATGTCGGCTTCAGCCACCTCCATGTCGTCGACCTGAACGGCGCCTTCAAAGGCGACTCGGTCAATGGTGAGGCGGTGGATGCCATCCTCGCAGCCGTCGGCACCGAGATGAAGGTCCAGCTCGGCGGCGGCATCCGCACCATGGCCGATATCGAGGGCTGGCTCGACAAGGGCCTGTCGCGCGTGATCCTCGGCACCGTCGCGGTTCGGGACCCTGACCTGGTGAAAGAGGCCGCGAAGCGCTTCCCCGGTCAGGTCGCCGTCGGCATCGACGCCAAGGGCGGCAAGGTGGCCGTCGAGGGCTGGGCCGAAACCTCCGAATTGACAGCCGTCGATCTGGCAAGGCGCTTCGAGGATGCCGGCGTCTCGGCCATCATCTATACCGATATCGACCGGGACGGCGTCCTTGCCGGCATAAACTGGCCGGCGACGATCGATCTGGCAGAGGCCGTCTCGATCCCCGTCATCGCCTCGGGCGGCCTTGCCTCCATGGCTGATATCGTCCGCATGACGATGCCGGACGCCCTGGCACTGGAAGGCGCGATCTCCGGGCGGGCCCTCTACGATGGACGCATCGATCCGAAGGAGGCGCTCGAAGTCCTGTCTGCCGAAAACGCCTGACGCTGTACGGATTTAAGCGACAGAATTCAGAAATCGCTTCACGGCACTGTTGAACTCTTCCGGCGCATCGATGTTCGGCACATGGCCGCCGTCGACGACGACGATTTCCGCACGACCGAGACGGCGGGCGATTTCGCCGGCATGGGAAACGACGACGCGGGTCTCATGACGACCGAGGATGACGAGACAGGGCTTGTCCGCGATCTCGATCGCGACCGGGTCGGCCGCAACGATGGCGGCATAGGTTGCGACGATCGCCTCCGGCGCCATCTGGGAGAACCCCTCGACGAAATACTCGCCGGCCTGCCGGCCTACCCATTTCCAGCCTAGCAGCAACCGCGCGAGGGTCAGCCCGAGACGCGCGGTCTTCCTGCGGCCGATAAGGCGAAAGAACGGCCACAGGATCCGTTGAGGACCCATCCATTCGAGGATGCTTCGAACGGGACCGGTGAGGGACAGCGCAAGCGGCGTATCGGCGAGTATCAGTCCGGCGATCCGATGCGGGGCGAGCGAGGCCATCGACAAAGCGACCATGCCGCCCAGCGAGACGCCGCAGATCAGTGCACGCTCGATGGCAAGCGCGTCCAGCAAGGCGATCATATCGCGCGCATGGGCCTCGATTGCCAGATCTTCCGATGGCCCGGTGGTTGCTCCGTGGCCCCGAAGATCCGGCACCACGACGCGCCGTTCGCTGGCAAACGCCTCCGCCTGCCTTGACCAGACCTTTCGGGTCTGGACGGCGCCGTGGAGGAAGATCAGCGGCGGGGCGTCGCATTCCGCCCGATCGAAGTCGTCCAGCGCGAAATGCGTCCCGTCGATGTCGACAATCTTCAATGGCTGTGAGGCTGGCGTCAAAAGATAAGATCGACCCTTCAGGCGATGCGTCCGGCGATTTCCAGCGATGCCCATTGCTGGTAGACTGCAGGGCGATGAACATCCAGTCGCAACCCACCATAACCGCAGACGAATTCCTCCGCTGAAACGAGGGCCGCGAAGGAAAACGTAAATTCGTGCATGGGAAAATTTGCGAGATGATGACCGGCGGAAGCAGGAAGCATGCAGAGCTCATTCTCAATCTCGCGATGGTATTGCGGACTGCGCTGAACACCGACGAGCACGGTGTGTTTCAGCGCCCGGAGATGGTCGAGAGTGCAGCATCCAGGCTGCCGCTTTCCGGATTCGATTTCACTCTCAAGCTTGCCGACCTCTACCACGGCATCGCATAAGCGTTCGAAAAGCAAGTTCGAGAGACCGCAGCTTAACCATGACCCTCAAGGCCCGCATCATACCCTGCCTCGATGTCAAAGACGGCCGTGTCGTCAAAGGCGTCAATTTCGAAGGCCTGCGCGATGCCGGCGATCCGGTGGAGGCCGCCCGCGCCTATGACGCGGCGGGGGCAGACGAACTCTGCTTCCTCGACATCACAGCCTCTTCGGACGAGCGCGAGACGATCGTCGATGTGGTCCGCCGAACGGCGGAACAATGCTTCATGCCGGTGACCGTCGGCGGCGGCGTGCGAACGGTTCAGGACGTACGGACACTTCTGCTCGCAGGCGCGGACAAGGTTTCGATCAACACCGCCGCGGTCAATCGACCGGAATTCGTCGGCGAGGCCGCGGACAAGTTCGGCGACCAGTGTATCGTGGTCGCGATCGATGCGCGCCGTGTGACAGAGAGCGGAGCGGAGCCGCGCTGGGAGATCTTCACCCATGGCGGTCGTCGGGAGACCGGCATCGATGCAATCGAGTTCGCCCGGAAGGTCGTTGCTCTTGGCGCCGGCGAAATCCTGCTGACCTCCATGGACCGCGACGGAACCAAGGCCGGATTCGATCTCGATCTCACCAAAGCTGTCAGTGATGCGGTCGCCGTTCCCGTCATCGCCTCCGGCGGAGTCGGCACCCTCGATCATCTGGTCGAAGGGGTGACGAAGGGCGGCGCTGCGGCGGTGCTGGCCGCATCCATTTTTCACTTCGGCACCTATACGATTGCCGAGGCCAAGGCGCATATGGCTGCAGCCGGGGTTCCCATAAGGCTCGATCCAGCCGATATTTCAGCGCACGCCGCCTGATTCGCCGACCGCGGAAACGACAGATCGATGACAAATTTCAGCCTTTCCGATCTCGAAAAGATCGTCGCCGACCGAGCCAGCGCATCGTCAGCCGAGTCCTATACGGCGAAGCTGAAGGACAAAGGCATCGGCCATGTGGCGAAGAAGCTGGGTGAAGAAGCGACCGAGACCGTGATCGCGCTGGTATCCGAGGATGACGAACGGGTCACCTCCGAGAGCGCCGATCTTGTTTACCATCTCCTTGTGGCCCTCCATCTGCGCGGCATACCGGTCTCCGATATTTTCGCCGAACTCGGGCGCCGGACATCGATGAGCGGACTGGACGAAAAAGCTTCCCGAACGCCTGACGGTTCGCTCGACGGGTGAGAGAGCGGATGGATCAGCTCGAACCGACGCCTTTTTCGCCTTACCGGGTCTTTTCGGCGGAGGAATGGTCTCAATTCCGAGCAGATACGCCCCTGACACTCTCTGCGAGTGAACTTGAGCGCATCCGCTCGATGAACGATCCGGTGGATCTTGACGAGGTCACCCGGATCTATCTGTCCCTGTCGCGCCTTCTTTCGGCCCATGTCGAGGCATCGCAGGTTCTGTTCGAGCAGCGCCAGCAATTTCTTTCGGGCAACGGCACCGGCCACAAGACGCCATTCGTCATCGGCATCGCGGGATCGGTGGCGGTTGGCAAGTCGACCACGGCCCGCTTGCTTCAGCTGCTCCTCGGCCGCTGGCCTCACTCCCCGAAGGTCTCTCTTGTCACGACCGACGGTTTCCTGTTCCCGAACGCGGTTCTCGAATCCAAAGGCCTCATGCACCGCAAGGGATTCCCGGAAAGCTACGATGTCGGTGCGATCCTGCGTTTCCTGTCCGATATCAAGGCGGGCGCACCGCGCGTGACGGCGCCAGTGTATTCGCACTTCTACTACGACGTGACACCCGGCGAGCAGGCGGTCGTCGACCGGCCCGATATCCTGATCTTCGAGGGGCTGAACGTGCTTCAGGTCCAGAAAATGCCGCCCGATGGGCGAGCCGTGCCCTTCGTATCGGACTTCTTCGACTATTCGATCTATATCGACGCCGAGGAACCGGACATCCACGACTGGTATATCGACAGGTTCATGCGCCTGCGCGAGACCGCCTTTCGCGAGGAAGATTCGTTTTTCCACCGATATTCTCAAATCGCGGAATCCGCCGCCCTGCAGAAGGCCGAGGCTCTCTGGGCCGATATCAATGCAGTCAATCTGCACGAAAATATCTTGCCGACGCGCCCTCGGGCCGATCTCATCTTGAAGAAGGGACGCAATCACCTGATAGAACGGGTGGCTCTCCGTAAGCTTTAGAAGCGAAAAACGAAGGGATAAGTACACTTGCTGCGAACTTCGTCATAGTGCGACAATCATTTGTCTTGCGAATGAAATTCAGGATCGACGGCGTGAGCACGACACGGATGATGCGGTTGGGGCATGGGCCTATTTGAACTCTCGGAGCGCATTCGCTCCGCTCCCCTTCTCGCGTGGACGGGCGCGTTCGCCATATGCGTGACCGCCATCATGGCTCGCATCGCACTCAATCCCGTTCTGCCGACGGGCTTTCAATACCTCACGTTCTTTCCTGCGGTCATCCTGACGAGTTTCTTCTGCGGTGTGCGGCCGGGTATCGCCGTCTGTGTCGTTTCCGGCCTGGCCGCCTGGTACTGGTTCATTCAGCCTTATCGATCCTTTGCGTTGACAGGCCCGACCACGATCGCGCTCACTTTCTACTTCATCGTCGCGGCGATCGACATCGTTCTCGTCCATTTCGTTCACATCACGGTCGACCGTCTCGAACGCGAGCGAGCGGACAATCGCGAGTTGTACGATCAGCAAAAGACGATGTTCAAGGAATTGCAGCATCGCGTCGCCAACAACATGCAGTTCGTTTCCAGTCTTCTATCCGTGCAGAAGCGGAACGTCCTGCGCGATCCAACCCTTGCGGCGGACGCTTTCGATGAAGCCCAGGATCGTTTGACCATGATCAGCCGCGTGCACCGGCGGCTTTACGATCCGGATACCGTCCAGCGCTCGGTCGGCCGTTATCTCGATGAACTTGCCAACGACGTCCTGCAGGCGGGCGGAACCATTCCGATCGCGACAAAGGTCAGCGCGCCCGAGATCCGTTTCGATCTCAAGGAACTAACGACCCTGTCGCTTCTGATGGTCGAAGCCCTGACGAATGCCCAGAAGCACGCATTTCGCGGTCGCGACGAGGGAAGCATCTTCATCAGCCTCAAGACCATGGGTCCGGGTCACTACATGCTGATCGTCGCAGACGACGGCGTTGGTTTCGGTGAGAGGTCGGAGCCATCGCCCACCCAGTCACTCGGCCAACGCATCATGCAGAGCCTCGCCGCACAGCTGGGCGGCTCGATCAGCTACGAACAAGATCACGGGACCAGCGTGATGGTGGAATTTTTCGCCGCGGCCCACCGCCCGCTGAGCACCTTCACGCCGCCGGCGAGCTGATCGCGCTCTGAACCTTTCGGGAAATTCAATCGCGCAATGCCGCGCAGCAGGCTAAGAGCGAAGCCCGTATCGATAGCTCGAGCCACATCCGGGGCCGATTTCACGCGAGGCCGTTGCTGCCGTGTTTCTCTCCTTCTTTCCAAGCCCTAAGCCGTTTTTCCTGTCCGCAGTCGCCTGGGCAATCCTCGCGATTGCCCTCTGGTACGGCTTCGCCAACGAGTCCGGTGCGTGGCTCGGGCTTCCCAGCCCGGCGGCTGACGAAGCGCCGATCGTCGGGGTCTCCATCTTCTGGTCCAACGATTTTCTCTGGTTCTACCTGTACTACGCCGTGATGCTCGCCCTTTTCGCGGCTTTCTGGATGTGGAAGGAGCCGCATCCCTGGGCGAACTGGTCGATCCTCGGATCGGGCCTCATCATCTTTGTCACCTATTTTCAGGTGCAGGTCTCGGTCGCTATCAACGCTTGGTACGGGCCGTTCTACGACCTTATCCAGGCCGCGCTGGCCCAGACGCGCGAGGTAACACAGGCGGAATTCTATGGATCGCTTGCCACATTTGCCGGAATTGCGTTCGTCGCGGTCACGGTCGGCGTTCTGACGCGCTTCTTCATCAGCCACTACGTCTTCCGCTGGCGCACGGCGATGAACGACTATTACATGGGTTACTGGCGCAAACTACGGACAATCGAGGGTGCATCCCAGCGTATCCAAGAAGATACGATGCGTTTCGCCTCCATCACCGAGAGTCTCGGCGTCAATCTGATCGAGGCGATCATGACGCTGATCGCTTTTCTGCCGGTGCTGCTCGTCCTGTCGGCCAACATCACTGAACTGCCGCTGATCGGCGAAGTACCCTACCCTCTCGTCATTGCAGCGCTGCTCTGGTCCGCCTTCGGAACAAGCTTTCTCGCGCTCGTCGGCATCAAGCTTCCGGGTCTCGAATTCAGGAACCAGCGAGTCGAGGCCGCCTATCGTAAAGAGCTTGTCTATGGCGAAGACGACGAGGCGCGGGCCCAGCCGCCAGAAATTCGCGATCTCTACGGAAATGTCCGCCGCAACTACTTCCGTCTGTATTTCCACTACATGTATTTCAACGTCGCGCGGATCGGTTACCTGCAGACCGACAACATTTTCCCCTACATCATTCTCGCGCCCACCATCGTCGTCGGCGCGATCACTCTCGGGACGATGAACCAGATCCTCAACGCGTTCAGCCAGGTCCGGGAATCGTTCCAGTATCTCGTCAACTCCTGGACGACGATCGTCGAGCTGCTTTCGATCCACAAACGCCTGAGAGGCTTCGAGGCCGCGATCTACGACGAGCCGCTGCCAAGTGTCGATCAGGAATGGCTGGCCGACCATTCGCCGGCCGAATGACCAGACGGCTCCGGAATATTCCGGAGCCGTCCAGCTGACGTCAAAGCAGTTATGATGGCGTCGCGATCAGCATCGCCACTGGGAGAATACCGAGGGCATCGGCCAACCGGAGTTCGGAGCCCGACCACTCGGCCTTGGTCATGACGTCCCTGAAGGTCTTTTCGGCAAGGTCAGCCGGCAAGAGAACACGGGTTTCCTGCCAGCGCTCAACCGGCACGGACGGATCGAGGCGGCCATCAAGCAGCGACAACGCCATACGCGGCGCGACCGTGACGGCCGCGCTTCCGTCATCCGAGACACGGGCGAATGCTACGACCCAGCCCGCCCCCGGCCCTTCGACCTCCAGCGGCACATAACGTCCCGCAGTGAAGAGGGATGGCGTTTCCTTGCGCATCAGAAGGCCGGCGGCCGTAATCCCTGCCTTCAGATGACCTGACCGCCAATCGGCGAGAAGGGCAGCGGGATCGGTCTCGGCCTCAAGGGCTTCGATGCGGGCTTCGAAATCGACGGGACGGCGATTGTCGGGATCAACCAGGGAGAAATCGTAGAATTCGGTTCCCTGATAGATATCCGGCACGCCGGGCGCGGTCAGCTTGATCACCGTCTGGGAGAAGCTGTTGAGAGCGCCGGCCGCCACAAAGGGCTGGACGCTCGACCAGAACTCGCCGATCAGTTCGCCTTTCGGGTCGACCATCGCTTCCACGAAGGCCTTCAGCGCATTTTCGTATTTCTCGGCCGGCGCAGTCCAGCTCGTATAGCGTTTGGCCTCCCGCACGGCCTTTTCGGCGAAGGCCGTGAGACGCTCGGCAATATCCTCGCATTCCTCGGCATCGGCCGGATCGAAATCCGTCGGAAGCACGCCGAGAAGCGACTGGTACAGCCCCCATTCCGTCGCCGGATCGGGCGAAAAGAGATCCTGATCGATCTCCTTGCGCCATTCCGTCATCACGGCGGCGAAGCTCGAGACAAGAGCACGCCAGCGTCCGGGCGCCTCGGAGAGGGTGTAGATGCGTGCGCGCGCATCCTCGCCGCGTTTGGTATCGTGCGTCGTCGTCGCAACGAGGCCTGAGGGCTGATCTTCGAGGCGTATCTGCATCGCCTCGTGGAAGCTTTCGACATCGGCGCCGTAATGATCCGGCTCGCCGCCGACTTCGTTGAGCGCGATCAGCCGGTTGTAGCGATAGAAAACGGTATCCTCGACCGCCTTCGCCATCACAGCGCCGGTCGTCTGCTGGAACCTTCGGGTAAAGTCGAGGGCACCGGCAATGTCCGCCCCGTCCTCGAAATCGAGCTTCAGCAGCCGGCCGATGAACTGGATCGGCTCGTCCGCCTCCACTTCCCGGCGCGTCATCGCAAGGTCGACCGCTTCGTCGATAATCGCCACGTCCCGGCGCGGCACACCGTCGACGGAGCCATAGGTTCGATAGACGGGAAGCGCTGCCGCGACCTCCACGATGGAACGGGCCAGCGTGTCGCGCCCGAGATCGCGGGTGGAGAGGCCGCGCGATGCAACGTCGAGCGCAAGGCCGGTCAGCACCGACAATTCACCCGCCAGGTTGCGCAGGAAGATCGAGCGCTTTTCCGCAAGGATCATCGCTCTCAGGTCTTCGCGGCGACCGAGGAAGGTGTGGTAGGCCTCGCTCATCCGCTCTTCGCGCGCGGCGTCGACGTAGAGCCCGGAAAGAGCGGTGATGAACTCGTAGCCGGTCGTCCCGTCGATGGCCCAGGATGAGCGGAGACGCTCCTCGCCGGTCAAAATCTTCTCCACGTGGATCGTCGGAGACCGACGGACGGCACGGAAAGCCTGATTGAGATCGTCCAGATAGGTCTTGGGGTCCGCCAGCCCGTCCACATGATCGATCCGGATCCCGTCGATGCGACGTTCACGCGCAAGCCGGATGATCATCTGGTGGCTTTCGCGGAAGACGCGGCGCTGCTCCTGACGCACGCCGATGAGATCGGCGATCTCGAAGAAGCGGCGATAGGTCAGACGCTCGCGGGCGGTCCGCCACCATGCCAGCCGCCAGGCCTGGGCCTCGTGCAGGGCGTGCAGCGCCTGGCGGTCGGCGTTGATCGTCTCGATCGCGGTATCGAGCGCACGGCGAAAGCTTTCATCCTGAAGATGCTCGGCGAACCGCTCACGCAGTTCGTCTGCCTCAGGCGGTGTGGAGACGGAGAAGCGGCGAACCAGACGGTCGCGCTCGTCATGGTTCATCAGGCCGAAGATATGCCCATAGGTCCGCGGATCGATCGGCAGGCCATAACCGGCGGCATCGAAGCGAAACGCGGGGGTGGCCTCGTCGAGAGCGATCGTCAGATCGCCGGCTTCCAGTGCGTCTCCATAGGGCTTGCCGAGCACGGGAACGAGAATGCGCTTGGCTTCCCACGCGATATCGAACGTGTACGCGTAGCGGCTCTCTTCGCCCCAGCGCAGCACATCCTCCCACCAATGGTTCTGCGGCGAGACGCCCATATGGTTGGGCACGAAATCGAGGATCAGCCCAATATCGGCGGAGGAAAGCGCGTTCGACATCTCCATGAAACCGCCGATGCCGCCAAGATCTTCCTCCAACGCGTTGTAGTCCGTCACGTCGTAGCCGTGTGTCGAGCCTTCGGAGGCGGCGAAGATCGGAGAGGCGTAGAGGTGGCTGATGCCGAGACGTTTCCAGTAGCGGGCGAGATCACGCGCGGCGGCGAAATCCGTCCCTTCCCGGAACTGGAGGCGATAGGTGGATACGAGCGAAGCGCTCATGAAGGATTCGGCCTTTCTTCGCGCATCGCCCTCGCCAGACTCCGGAAGCGATCGTGATTGTCGAGATTTTCCAGAGCGACGTCCTGGCGGATGCGCCAATTGGGGTATTGATCGGTGGTGCCGGGCAGGTTCGGCTGGTGGGTTGCGCCCAGCATGTCTTCCAGCTGGACGGTTAGAAGAAGGGATGGCGTGCGCGCGGCGAAGCGATGGATGGCTTCGCTCAGAACCTGGTTCAGCTCCTGTGAAAGCGGCACATCGCCGTTGAGCATCTGCTCATAGTCATTCGGGATGAGGCTCGCCTTGCGCAGCGCGACGAGGAGATCGATCCGTTCCTCGGCCCGGTTCCTCAGATCGCGCTCTGTCGAAGTCGCGTCCTGGGTGCCCGCCTCTTCCCGCAATTTGATGTCCGTGCCCTGCCACCAACCGGCGAGCGGGGCGAGATCATGGGTCGAGACACAGGCGAGCGCGAGCTTCGGATAAGCGCTCGGCGGAAGGAAGGCGTCGTCCCGGCGCTCGAAATAAAGAACGCGATAGGAAAACACGTTGGCCGCCTCCATCGTTTCGCGAAAACCCTCGGGCACGGTGCCGAGATCCTCGCCGATGACGACGCAATTGTTGGCGTTCGATGCCTCGGCAACCGCGTCCACCATCGCGCCCAGCGGATAGCGAACATATCCGCCGCCGGCCGATGTCTGGTCCTGTGGGATCCACCAGAGCCGGGCGAGCCCCATGGCATGGTCGATGCGCACAGCGCCCGCATGGAGCGTGAGCTGTCCGAACGCATTGCGTAAAGGCTTGTAGTCGCGCTCCGCAAGCGCCTTGGGCGAGAGCGGCGCAAGGCCCCAATCCTGACCGGACGAGTTGAACATGTCCGGCGGCGCGCCGACTCTCGCCTCCGCGACGGTCAATGCGGGATCAGCCCATGTCTCGGCACCGTCAGGCGCCACACCGACGGCGAGATCGAGATAAAGCCCGATCGCCATGCCTTCGGATTTTGCCCGGGCCTGTACGCTGGCGATCTGCTCATCGGCCTCGAACTGCAGCCATTTGTGGAAGTTGATGTCGTCGAGATGGTCCTGTTCGAATTCCGCGACATCCGCGCTGGTTCGATCGCGAAGCGCCTCCGGCCAGTGATGCCAGCCGGCATGCCCGCCTGCGGCGACCTGAGCCTCGGAGATTGCCTCGAAGAGCGCAAAGGCGTGCAGCGTCGCTCCGCCGCCCGAAACGAACCGCTCGAAAGCTTGGGACGATGTGACGTCGTCCTTCCGGGCCTCGAAGATCATCCGCAAAAGCCGGCTTTTGAGCCGGGTGACAGCGGGGTAGTCGACGAGAGTCCCGTCGAGGCCTTCGAAAAACTCAGGGGCTTCGGCGCGAAGCGCGTCGATGGCATCGCTGCCGCCTTCGATCTTGTCGATCGCAAGGTAGAGCGGATTGTTGAAACGCCGGGTCGATGGCGAATAGGGTGAAAAGCGGTTTCCATCCGCAATGAAGAGCGCATGAAGCGGATTGACGCCGATGAAAGACGCGCCCTCCTTTGCACCGGTCACCGCAAGCCGGGCGAGATCCTCAAAATCGCCGATCCCGAGATTGCGGCTGGAGCGCAGGCCATAGAGCTGGCAGGACATACCCCAGCGACGGTGATCGGCGACGACCGGCGGAAGCGCACAGCTTTTGTCCGGCGTCTGCCGCGCTTCGGCAAATCCGCCGGTCGAACCGTCCTGAGGATCGACGGAAAGCGCCGCAAGCAGGCGCTCCTTCGCCTCGTCGGTGATTTCTTTCCTCTCACCCATTTCGGATATGTAGACCGTCTGGATACCATGGCTTTCAGCCAGCTGATCGAGAGATGAGGTCAAGCCGTGCCTCCACAGATGAGCATCTGGTGTGAAAGTCTGAAAACGACGGACGTGGGCGGCAATGTCCCTTCCGCGAGCCGACTATCCGCATTCGCGGGATAGGAATGGACGAGATCGCCAGAGGTCAGATCGTCCTTCGTGACCTCCGATGGAAGCGGCCATGGCTCGTCGCTGAGATTGGCGAAGAGGTGCAGCACCTTCCGGTCCTGAAGCGTCCAGGCGACGGCAAAGGCCAAAGTGTCTTCGGAAGTCTGGTAGGAGCCGCATTGCGCCGGGACGTGCTTGAGCAGGGGAACGATCCTCTGCTGGCGGACCTTCAGGAGCCGCTTGACCTGCTCGAGGCGTCGCAGATGGTTCGGCCGCTTGATGACCGACCAGTCGAGCATCGACGAGGCGAACGTCGTTTCAGAATTCGGATCGGGTATCAGCTCACGCGTTTCGGCGGCGTGGAAGGCGGTGAACTTGGCAAATTCCGACCGCCGCCCTTCGCGCACCGCATCCGCGAGGTCGCCTTCGAAGTCGGTGAAGAAGCAGAAGGGATGGGTCTCACCCCACTCCTCACCCATGAACATGAGCGGGATCTGCGGTGACAGAAGCAGGATCGCCTGGGCGCATTCGACCATGCGCCGCGAGGCAAGATCCGTCAGCCTTTCGCCGAAGGCACGATTGCCGATCTGGTCGTGGTTCTGGATGAAGTTGACGAACGCCGTGGGCGGAAGATGATCGGAGGTCGTACCCACCTTCTTGTCGCGCACCGGCGAATAGTTCCCCTGATAGACGAAGCCGGTGGCGAGCGACTTGGCGAGCTGCGAAACGCTGTTGCGCGTATAGTCGGCGTAATAGGCCTCTTCCTCGTGGGTGGCGAGAACATGGATCGTATGGTGCAGATCGTCGTTCCACTCGCCCGAGACGAGCTTCGGCTGGCCGGTTTCGCCGCGCTCGATATGCCAGGTGATGTTGCGGTCGTCCTCGGTGGTAAGATGCACATGACGACCGGGAAAATGCTTGCGAACGGCCGCCGCAAGTTCTTTCACAAGCGGCGTGTCGGTCGTATCCTTGATCGAGTCGATCGCATCGAGCCGCAAGCCGTCGAAGCGAAATTCCTCCAGCCAGTAAAGCGCGTTCTCGATCATGAACTCCCGGACCGGCTCTTCATCGTAAGCGATCGCCGGCCCCCAGGGCGTATGGATTTCCTCGTGGAAAAATTCGGGCGCATAGGCGCCGAGGTAATTCCCATCCGGTCCGAAATGGTTGTAGACGACATCGAGAAAGACGCTGAGGCCACGCGAATGGGCAGCATCGATCAGGCGTTTCAGACCTTCGTCACCGCCGTAGACCTCGTGCGGGCAGTAAAGCAGCACCCCGTCGTAGCCCCAACCGCGCTTGCCCATGAACTGGGCGACGGGCAACAGTTCGATCGTCGTGATACCGACGGATTTGAGAAAATCGAGCTTCTCCTCGATACCCTCGAACGTGCCCTTTTCAGAAAATGTGCCGGTATGGAGCTCGTAGAAGACCGTCTCTTCCCAAGGCCGCCCGTTCCATTCTGGCGTCGTCCAGCGATAGGTCCCGGGATCCGTCAGGACCGACAGGGAATGGACATCGCCGAACTGTCGCCGGGAAGCGGGATCGGGAACGACGAGGCCGCTTTCCAGTCGAAACCCGTATGCGCCGCCGATCGAGATTTTGTCTGTCGTCAGACGCCACCAGCCGGCCTCGTCCTTGTCCATCGGGAGAAACTGAGCCGGTTCGCCCTGTTCGTCCCCGATCGCAAGCTCGATGGAAGGTGCCGACGGCGCCCACAGGCGAAATTCCGCGCCCTGATCGACGAGCCTCGGACCCCAGGAGGTGTCGAACGAGAAGCCATTTTCCGTGGAAGTCATTGAATAAGGTTGCGTCCTTGTCGTCCGGAAAAGCCCCGGAGATTGCCTGAATGCGATGCGGTTACAAACGGAACGTGGCGCTCCAATCTCATTCACATAATTGGCGCACGTGACGCTGGTTCCAGTCCGCCAGCCGACCAAAAATTAATTGCCGCAAACACAGTTGCTGCGCTTGCCCGCTGGCGCCGCGAAACTCGAAAGAATTCCAACGGATATTCAAGCCGTTGATCGGACTTGCATCTCCGCCTTTGCGTCAAGCCATGCACCCGATCTAACATCTCTGATATGGCAACGCCCGGCTCGAAGCGAACCGGGCGTTTGTCTGAAATCGACGAAAGCGACGCCAATCGTGGAGGAGCGAGGGCGCGAGCGATATCGCAAGCCTGCCGCGTGAATCTCAGGCTGCCTGCTGCTGACTTCCGTTGCGCCCCGCCTCACCGCGCACGAGGTCGTGCATGAAGCCGAGCTTCTCGATCACCGCCGGGGACAGAACGAACGGATAGAGATCCTGATGCCCCATGGAACGGTTGAAGGAGTTGAGCGCCCCGGAGAGCGCGAACCAGGCATCCGTGATCTCCTTGATCGTCGTCTCCCGCGCATAGGGGTCGAACGCGATCTTCGTCGTCAACAAGCCTTGGTCGCGAATACGCGGGTCGATGGTCACGCCCCAGGCATGACCTGTTTCCAGCGTATCGACGATGTGAAGATAGTGCGCCCAGGTTTCGGCGAAGTCCTCCCAGGCATGGGCACCGGCATAGGAAGAAACATATTCCTCCTGCCAATTCGGCTTGGGTCCGTTTTCGTAGTGGCGCTGAAGCGCTTCGCCATAGTCCTCGGTATCATCGCCGAAGAGGGCACGGCAGGCTTCAAGAGCGCCAGGATTGCCGTCGCGCACGATACGATCCCAGTACCAGTGACCGACCTCGTGTCTGAAGTGGCCGAGAAGGGTGCGATAAGGCTCGCCCATCGCTTCGCGGCGCTTCACCCGTTCGGCGTCGTCGGCTTCCGCAAGCGCGATGGTGATCAGGCCGCGATCGTGGCCGGTCATGACATTGCCGGGGGTTCCGTTATCCTCTGCGAGAAAGTCGAAGCCGAGACCTTCCTCATGCTCGCTTCGGGTCGACAGCGGCAGGCCGAATCGATTGATGGCATAGAACAGCCGGTGTTTGCCGATCTCCATTCTCTGCCAACGGGACAGGTTTTCCGGGTCTGAGACATCGGGAACCGTCTCGTTGTGGCGGCAGGCGAGGCAGTACTGATCCTCGCTCGTCGCCGGCAAGATCCAGTTGCAGACACCGTATTGATAATTGTCGCAATATTTCAGCGTCGCGGTGTCGGAATTGGAGCCGGCTTCTTTCCAGAAGTCGTCCTCTTTTTCGAGCGCGATCATTTCTCCCCGTCCGGCATCGTAACCGAGTGAGCGGCCGCAGCGTTCGCAGGAGACGTTCTCGAAATACACGACCTGATCACAGGCCGGGCAGGAAAACAGTTTCATTTTCAGGTCCTTGGGGCGATTGGATTCGCTCACGCTTGAGCGATGCGTCTAAATGCAGGCGGATCGCTTTCGTTCCGGCAATTCGTGGCTCGAGAGGCAAATATTGGTCCATGCCGCGAAAAGACCACAGGCACCGCCCCTTGCCGCGATCGAGACGTGGTCTAAAGCTTAGGTGACAAAAGAAGCCGAAGCGGAATCAGAAAGCGCCCATGTCGATCCTCGCAAGCCTTCGCCACCTGACCCATTACAAATACGACCGTCCGGTGATCCTTGGACCCCAGGTTATCCGGCTCAGACCGGCACCCCACTCGCGCACGCGCATCCCGTCCTATTCGCTGAAGGTTTCGCCCTCCGAGAACTTCGTGAACTGGCATCAGGACCCGTTCGGCAATTACCTCGCCCGCTTCGTCTTCCCCGAGCCGGTGCGCGAGTTCAAGATCGAGGTCGATCTCCTCGCCGACATGACGGTCTACAATCCGTTCGATTTCTTCATTGAGGAGGAAGCGGAGAACTTTCCCTTCGCCTATTCCGACGAGGTGAAGAAGGAGCTGGAGTCCTATCTCGACCCCGAGCCGGCCGGAGAAGCCTTCCAGTCCTTCATCGACGAGATCGACCGCTCGGAACAGCGCACGATCGACTTCCTCGTCGGGCTCAACCAGAAGATCGAGAACCGCGTCGATTATCTCGTGCGCATGGAGCCCGGCGTTCAGACGCCGGACGAAACGCTGACCAAGAATTCCGGCTCCTGCCGCGATTCGTCCTGGTTGCTCGTCAATACGCTGCGCCATCTCGGCTTTGCCGCGCGCTTCGTCTCCGGCTATCTCATCCAGCTGAAGCCGGACGTCGTCGCCCTCGACGGCCCCGCCGGAACGAACCACGACTTCACCGATCTCCATGCCTGGGCCGAAGTTTATATTCCAGGCGCTGGCTGGATCGGTCTCGATCCGACATCGGGTCTCCTGACGGGCGAAAGCCATATCCCGCTTGCCGCAACGCCGCATTATCGCTCGGCCGCGCCGATCTCCGGTCTCGTCGGCTTTGCGGAGGTCGACTTCGAATTCGACATGACCGTCGGCCGCATCTCCGAGCGCCCCCGCGTTACCTATCCCTTCTCCGACGACAGCTGGGAGGCGCTAGACGCCCTCGGCAAGAAGGTCGATGCCGAGCTGCAGGAAAACGACGTGCGCCTCACCATGGGCGGCGAGCCGACCTTCGTGTCGATCGATGAATTCGAAGCGCCGGAATGGAATTCCGATGCCACCGGCCCGATGAAACGCGGCCTAGCCGACGATCTCATCCGACGCCTGCGCGATCGCTTCGCCCCTGGCGGCTTCCTCCACTACGGCCAGGGCAAGTGGTATCCGGGCGAGACCCTGCCGCGCTGGACCTTCTCGCTCTACTGGCGCAAGGACGGCGCTCCGATCTGGGAGGATTCCGATCTCGTTGCCCGCGAAAAGACGGGCACACAGGTCGGACCGGAGGAATCGGAAGCCTTCACCCAGGCCGTCGCCAAGGCCCTCGATGTTTCGACGGACAACGTGCTCCCGGCCTTCGAGGACGCCTCCTTCTGGATCGCCCGCGAACAGGGCCTGCCCGACAATGTGGAGCCGACCGACTCCAAGCTCGAGGATCGCGAGGAGCGTGCACGCCTCGCCAAGGTCTTCGATCGTGGCCTGTCCAAACCGACGGGCCACGTGCTTCCCGTTCAGGCCTGGCAGTCGCGATCGAGCAAAGTGCGCTGGATGTCCGAGCGCTGGCGCACGCGCCGCAAGCATCTCTATCTGACGCCGGGCGATTCCGCGCTTGGCTACCGCCTGCCGCTGTCCGCCCTGCCTTATCTCGGCAAGTCGGACTATCCCTACATCCATCCGGCCGATCCGACCCAGCCTTTCCCGCCGCTTCCGCCCCAGAACCGCGAGCAGTGGGGCCGGACGGAACGCCAGACCCACGATCCCAATTCGGACAAGGCCGATACCGTCGCAGGCCGCCGCCAGATGGAGCCTCTCTCCCCACTGCCGACCGAACAGGACGGATCGCGCGCGCCGGCAGGTACGTTCTTCACGGCCGTCGCTTCGGAAGTGGGAGAAATAGAGGGCTTCGTGCGAACCGCGCTGTCGGTCGAGCCGCGTGACGGCAAGCTTTGCATCTTCATGCCGCCACTCGAATTCACCGAGGCCTACCTCGATCTTCTCGGCGCGATCGAGGAAGCGGCCCGCGATCTGGACATGCCGATCCAGATCGAGGGCTATGCGCCGCCGCACGATCCGCGCCTCAACGTGATCCGCGTCGCGCCCGATCCGGGCGTGATCGAGGTGAACGTTCATCCGGCTTCGAATTGGGAGGAAGCCAAGGCGATCACGCAGGGCGTCTACGAGGATGCGCGCCAGTCGCGGCTCGGAACCGACAAGTTCATGGTGGACGGCAAGCATGCCGGCACCGGCGGCGGCAATCACGTCGTCGTCGGCGGCGCGACGCCGCTCGATTCGCCCTTCCTGCGCCGGCCCGACCTCTTGAAGTCACTGGTCCTTTACTGGCAGCGTCACCCGTCGCTCTCCTATCTCTTCTCCGGCCTGTTCATCGGCCCGACGAGCCAGGCGCCGCGTATCGACGAGGGCCGGCACGACCAGCTTTACGAGCTGGAAATCGCCATGGCCCAGGTGACGCAGGACAGTTTTTCCACGCCGCCATGGCTGGTCGATCGACTGTTCCGCAACCTCCTCATCGACGTGACGGGCAACACCCATCGCGCCGAAATCTGCATCGACAAGCTCTATTCACCGGACGGGCCGACCGGACGCCTGGGGCTCGTGGAGTTCCGCGGCTTCGAAATGCCGCCTGAGCCGCGCATGTCGCTCGCCCAGCAGCTCCTGATCCGCGCACTCATCGCCAAGTTCTGGAAGCAGCCTGAAGATGGCAAGTTCGTGCGGTGGGGCACAAATCTGCACGACCGGTTCATGCTGCCGGAATTCGTCTGGCAGGATTTTCTCGACGTTCTCGGCGATCTGACGCGGGCCGGCTATCCGATGCGTCCCGAATGGTTCGAGGCGCAGAGCGAGTTCCGGTTCCCCTTCTGCGGCAAGATCGAGCGGGAAGGCATCGAACTCGAACTGCGGCAGGCGCTGGAGCCCTGGCACGTGATGGGCGAGACCGGCGCGATCGGCGGCACGGTGCGCTTCGTCGATTCGTCCGTCGAACGGCTGCAGGTCAAACTGTCGAACTTCGACAAGGCCCGGCACATCGTCACCTGCAACGGCCGTGAAGTGCCGATGACGGCGACCGGGAACGGCAAGGAAGCCGTCGCCGGCGTGCGGTTCAAGGCATGGCAGCCACCGTCCGGCCTGCACCCGACGATCCCCGTGCATGCGCCCCTCACCTTCGACATCTACGATACCTGGTCAAACCGGTCGCTGGGCGGCTGCACCTATCACGTCGCCCATCCGGGGGGCCGGAACTACGACACCTTTCCGATCAACTCCTACGAAGCGGAATCCCGCCGTCTGGCGCGTTTCGAGCCGATCGGCCATACGCCGGGCACGTATGCGCCGATGCGGGAAATCGCCGATCCAAGCTTCCCGATGACGCTGGATCTGCGCAGGCCGGCCGGTTTGAGGTGATCTGAACGCCGAAAGGTCCGCCGTCCGCGGCGGATCTTCTTTTTCACGACGCATGCCATGCGCCGACCGAAAGTTCGCTTCTCATGAGCTTCACCGAACGTGTCTCGAACGCGCTGGTGCGCGAGAGAGCAGGAAAACTGCGCCTTACGGCCGCGTCTTTCCTGGAAAGCACCGTGGTTCCGATCCCGCTTGAAGTGCTCGTGATACCTTTGATGACCGCTCATCCGAAGCGGGCGGTGTCGATCGCCCATGCGATCCTCGCCGGCTGCCTCGTCGGCGCGTTTCTCTTTTATTGGCTCGGTCGGGTTCTGTTCGATCCGGTCGTCGTGCCGGCTCTGGATGGCCTTGGCCTGATGGAGACATACCGAACCGCTGAAGCCCAGCTTGCCGGAAAGGACCTGTTCTGGGCTATCTTCCTTGTCTCGCTCTCGCCGGTTCCCTTTCAGCTCGCGACCTTGAGCGCCGGCACGCTGGGTGCCAATCCCCTGACCTTTATTCTCGCGGTCGCCGCCAGCCGCGCCATTCGCTATTACGGCCTCGCTCTCCTCGCGGCGATTTTCGGAGATCGCATCCTGGCACTCGCGGGCGGAAAGAGGCAGCTGATGATCGGCTTGGTTCTCCTGCTGCTGACCGGTTGGCTGTTTAACCGGTTCCTTCTTTGAAGATGGCGCCGCAGGCGTCCGTAGCGCGAAACGACAGGGACCTTATGAACGGCTCCCATCGCGCGTCGGAGGGAGGCCTACGTTTTAAATTGAACCATGAAAAAGGGCCGCCCCGAGGAGCGGCCCGTTTCTGTTCCTGATCCCGAACAATAAGCCGGATCAGAGCTTCTTCTTCGCCATTTTCGTCACGCCACGGACAATGTCGGACTGGCCACTGGATCGGCTGGTTCTGCCGACGGTGTTCGTCGTGCGGGTCGGACGGCTGGCGGTGGTGCGACGCTTGGAGCCAGCGAATGCCGAAACGGCTCTTTTGACGATGCGACCGAGGTTCATCTGAGTATCTCCCAATTCGTTCAATTGTTTATCTTCGTCTGGTGTACGAACGGGTTGTCTGGCTTACGGTTCCATCACTGATTTTTTGGGCTGGCTCGCGCCTCGCCTCTAACCGATGCCGAAGACGGCGAGCATCAGCGGGATCGTCAGAACCGAGACCAGGGTCTGCGAGGTGATGACGCCGGCCATGAAGGGGCCATCGCCCCCGAGCTGGCGGGTCAGCACATAGGCTGTCGGCGCGGTTGGAACGGAGGCGAAGATGATGAGAACCGCTGTCTCCGTCGCCCCGAGACCGAACAGATAGGCGACCGCCGCCGCGGCGCAGGGCATGAGAAGAAGCCTGACCACCGCAAGCTGGCCGAACGCCGTCACATCCCTCAGCATCGCATCCGGACGCAGCGCAGCGCCGACACAGAGAAGGCCGAGCGGCAGGCTCGCCTGCGCAAGAAGGTCCAGGAACCTGCCTATGCCGTAGGGAAGCCCCGTGCCGATGAAGGCGAGAATGATGCCGAAGACACAGGCGAGGATCAGCGGATTACGGGCGATCGGCCGGATCAGATCGAGCGGTCCTTTGCGGTCCTTTCCTTCGGTGAGGGCCAGCACCGAGAGAATGTTCACGAGGGGAACCGCAACGGCAAGGATGATTGCGGCGCGTCCCAGCCCGCCGTCTGGCAGAACGCTCGCGACCGTCGCCAGCATCAGATAGACATTGAAGCGCACGACGCCCTGCAAGCGCGGGCCGAAGCGGGCCGCAGGCTCGGGCCGCGCCCACCGCACGAGCATCAGGAGGGATACGGCGGCAAGAATGAGCACCGCGATCGCGCCGCCCAGTTTCAGAAGGCTCGGATCGCGCACCGGCGCATCGGAGAGGTTCGAGGCAAGCAGCGCGGGAAACAGCAGAAAGTAATTCAGTCGTTCCGCCGCCGGCCAGAAGCCGGGATCGGGAAAGTTCGTCTTCGCCAGCACAAAGCCCAGGCAGATGAGGGCGAAGATCGGCCAGATCGTCACAAAGATCACGGGCAGTGCCTTTTTATCGGTTTTCCCGCCGGTTCGCGGCTCAGCCCTCAGAGCGTGCGGCGCGCATTTCCGCAAGTTCGGCGCGCAGCGCTTTCACCTCGCTCAGGATTTCCGCGTTCTCGTCACGACGCTTCTCGTGTTCGGCATCGACCGACGCATCATGCTCGCCCTGCATGGCGGAGACGATGACACCGATGAAGAGATTGAGCACGGCGTAGGTGGTCGAAAGGATGAAAGGCACGAAGAAAAGCCAGGCATAGGGATGAACCTCCATGACCGGCCGCACGATGCCCATGGACCAGCTTTCCAGCGTCATCACCTGGAACAGCGTGTAGATCGACGCGCCCAGATCGCCGAACCATTGGGGGAACGTATCGCCAAACAGCTTCGTCGCCATCACCGCGAAGATGTAGAAGGTGATCGCGAGAAGCGCGACGATCGAGCCCATGCCCGGCAGAGCCGCGATCAGCCCGCCGATCACCCGTCGCAGCGACGGGATCACGGAAATCAGTCGCAGGACACGCAGGATTCTCAGCGCGCGAAGGACGGTCAGCGGGCCCGTCGCAGGCAGGAGCGCGATGCCCACCACGGTAAAATCGAAAATCGACCACGGGTCCCGGAAGAAGGCTTTCCGGAAAGCGTAGATCCGCCCGGTGATCTCGATGACAAAGACCGCAAGGATAGCGCTATCGAAGGCGATCAGCAGCCCGCCGATGCTCTGCATCACGCTGTCGCTGGTCTCCAGACCAAGGAAGATCGCGTTCAAAACGATCAGGCCGACAATGAACTGCTCCCATCGTCTCGAACGAAAGAATGTTTGCAAACGCTCTTGCATGGTGGCGCGTCCCGACAATCCCGAATAAAGCCCCGCGTGATATAAGCCGGTTCGTCAGAAGGACTATTGCGAGAATGTCTTCACCGGACCTTTCCCATTTTGCAAAGACCTACGCGGCGCTGACCGCAGGCGGCCGCGACGAAATGGTCGATCGCGACGGGGCTGTGAAGCCCCACTACGAGAAAGTGATCGCGCAGGCGCTGAAGCTCACACCGGACGAGCGCGACGAGCGGGTGCGCCGTGCCCGCCAGTACCTGTCGGAGGCGGGGGTCTTCCACAGGGTCTACGCCCCAACGGAAGCCAGCGGCGAAACGCGGGAATGGCCGCTCGGCCATCCTGCGCTTCTCATCGAACCCGGCGAATGGCGGACATTGGCGCGCGGCCTCATTCAGCGCGCGGAGTTTCTCGAAAAGCTCCTTGCCGATATCTATGGGCGTCGGCGGCTCGTCACCGAGGGCATCCTGCCAAGCTCGCTGATCGGGCAGAATCCGGAATTCTGCCATGCGCTGTCGGATCAGGCGAAGACGGGCGAGCCGCTGATACGCTTTATCGCGGTCGAGCTCGGCCGCGGGCCGGACGGGCGATGGTGGGTGCTGGGCGACAGGACGCAGGCGCCATCCGGCGCGGGTTTTGCCCTGGAAAACCGGGTCGCCAACACCAAGGCCTTCCCCGATTTCCTGCGTGCGCTCAATATCGAACGCCTCGCGCCCTTCTTTCAGCGTTTCCGGAACACGCTCTACAATCTCAGCGGTCCGGATCGCTCACGCGTCGGTCTGCTTTCGCCGGGACCACACAACGAGACCTATTTCGAGCACACCTATCTCGCCCGCTATCTTGGTCTTCTCCTTCTCGAGGGCGGCGACCTCGTCATCCACAACGACGAAGCGATGGTGCGAACGGTTGGCGGCTTTCAGCCGATCGATGTGCTCTGGCGCCGCCTCGACAGCGATTTCGCCGACCCGCTCGAACTCTTCGGCGGATCGCAGATTGGCACGCCCGGTCTTCTCCAGGCGGTCCGCGCGGGAAACCTGAAGCTCATCAACGCCATCGGATCGAGCATTCTGGAAACGCCGGGCTTTCTCGCCTTCCAGCAGCGCATGGCGCGCGCGCTTCTCGGCACGGATCTCGAATTGCCGACCATCGCAACCTGGTGGTGCGGCCAAAAAGCGGAACGGGCCTATGTCGAGGCCAATCGCGAAAGACTGCAACTTGCACCCGCCTTCCCCTCGGCGACCTCGGCGAGCGGCATGGTTCAGACACCGGCCGATCCGGACGCGGTGCTGCTCGATGAAAACTGCAAGATTGATCTGGAGCGCAAGGGCACCTACTGGATCGGCAGAGAAATCGCGGCGCTGTCGACGACGCCGGTGCTCGTTGAGGGCAAGCTCCAGCCCCGCCCGGTCACCCTGCGCGTCTTCCTGACAAGGGACGACGACGGCTGGCATCTGATGCCTGGCGGCTTCGCACGCGTCGCCGACCAACAGGATGCCCGCGTCATCTCCATGCGCCAGGGCGGCAGCTCGATCGATGTCTGGGTCCCGTCCGAAACAAGGAGCGACAAGCCCGAGCGCCCGCTGACGCTGCTTGCCGGGACAGGCAAACGGTTTCAGCGCAAGCTTCCCGCCGCCCTGCCTGCCCGGGCCGCGGACAATCTTTACTGGCTCGGTCGCTATGTCGAACGATGCGAGACGGCGACACGGCTCCTCAGAGCCTATGGCGCACGGATGGACGAGCTCAACGAGCCCGGCGAATTCGAAACCCAACTCCTGGAGATCGCCGGGTTCCTCGGCATCGACGTGGACCCGGAACGACCGGGACGCGCGCTTCTTTCCTATGCCCGGCAAGCCTTCGACACGGCCTCCCGGATACGCGACCGCTTCTCGCCGGATGCCTGGCGCGACCTGCACGAGACCGTCGATCTGATCCTCGGAAGCTACAACGACACAGAGGAGGACCTCGTCAGCCTGACGAGCTCGGTTCTCACCCATCTGTCAGGCTTCGCCGGCCTCATCCACGAGAACATGTACCAGTTCACCGGCTGGCGGTTCATGCAGATCGGGCGCTCGCTGGAACGTGGTTTCAACACCGCGTCCATGATCGCGGGCGTGATCGAACCCGACGAACTCGCGGTCGGGGCGTTGGAGACCATTCTCGACTTCACCGACAGCCGGGTGACCTATCGACGGCGCTATTCAGTGGACCTTACCCGCGAAACGGTGCTCGATCTGTGCGTGCTCGACCCGCTCAATCCGCGCTCCATCGCCTTCCAGGTCAACCACATTCAGGAATCTCTCTCCAATCTGCCGAATCAGAACACCGCCGAGACCCTTGATACCCTCACCCGGCGCGTCGCGCGCCTCACCGTGCGGCTGCAGACTGCGGATGCGTCCGAAGTCGATCACGCCTTCGTCGTGCGCATCGCCAACGATCTCGGCGAAATTTCCAGCCTTCTGACGGCTCGATATCTGCTCTCGTCGCCGGGAAAGGCGACCGTCAGTAGGACACCCGAATGAAGTACGACATCACGCTCAAGATCGACTATCAGTATGCGGGATCGGTCGCCGATGCCCGTCATGCATTACGGGTTCGCCCGCGCCTTTTGCCAGCCCAGACACCGATTTCCGTCGACGTGAAGATCGAGCCGCGACCGGAGGAGATGCGGATCGAGACCGATTTCTTTGGCAACGCGTGCGAGTCCGTTGCGATCTGGCGACCACACCACAGCTTCGAAGTGGAGATGCGGGCCCGGATTTCCGTTCATCGCGAAACCCTGGAGCCGGAAAGCACAGAACCGCTTGAAGATGTGGCGCAACACGCCAATGCGGAGACGCGCACCAATGGCGCCTCACCGGTCTGGTATCTCGGCCAAAGCCGCCGCATCGAACCATACGAGCCGCTGACCGCCTATATCCGCAAGGTTCTCGGATCGTATGAGCAACCGGGAGCCAAGGCGATTCTCGATGTCACGAAGGCGATCAGGGAGGACTTCACCTACAAGCCCGGCGCGACGGATGTGCGGACCAGCGTTCCGTCCGCCTTCGACGAGCGGATCGGCGTCTGCCAGGATTTCGCCCATGTAATGATCGCGGGGCTGAGGGCGAACGGAATTCCGGCCGGCTATGTCAGCGGCTTCCTGCGCACCGATCCGCCGCCCGGACAACCGCGCCTTGAAGGCGCCGATGCAATGCATGCCTGGGTGACGGCATGGCTCGGACCCGAGTCAGGCTGGGTGGATTTCGACCCGACCAACGGCATTCTTGCCTCGAACGACCACATCGTCGTCGCCATCGGCCGGGATTACGACGACGTCACGCCGATCTCCGGTGTTCTTATGACGACGGGACCGCAGGAGACAGGGCACACGGTGGATGTGGTGCCGGTTGAGGAGAATAGGGCCGCGTCGCCCAAGTCCGATATCGCGGAGTGATTCAGGCGCTTCTCGTTCAAGTGGTTCGCAGCCCGAAACCATGAACGATGCGCCGCGTCGCATAGTCCGGGGTGCCGGACGTGAAGACCGCAGGATCGAAATCGCCGTGCATCGAGCGCATGCCGGCATCGCCGATCACGCGCTCGGCCTGCCGGGCGATCGCCTCCGCCGGGTCCAGCCAGTCGACCGGCCACGGCGCCATCTTGCGCATGCGGTTCACCAGAAACGGATAGTGGGTGCAGGCCAGCACCACGATATCCGTGCGCCTGCCGCCCTCTTCGACGAAGCAGGGCTCGATTTCCGCAAAGACCGCCTGCTCGTCGACGAAGCCCCCGCGCATGTAGCGCTCGGCAAGGCCCGCCAGCGCGACACTGCCGACCAGCTTCACCGAACATCTGGAGGCCCACTGATCGATGAGATCCTGGGTATATTGCCGCCGGACCGTGCCCGGCGTCGCCAGCACCGAGACGAGACCGGATCGTGTGCGTTCGGCCGCGGGCTTGATGGCAGGAACCGTGCCGACGAACTTCATGCCGGGATAAGCCTTGCGCAGCGCGTCTAGGGCGAGCGTCGAAGCGGTGTTGCAGGCAATGACACAGGCCAGCGGTGCGTGGGCTGCGATCAGATCGCCGAAGAGTTCGACCAGCCGGTCGCGCAGCGCGTTCTCTTCCCAGTTTCCATAGGGAAAGCCCGCATCGTCCGCCACATAGACGAAGCGGCGATCTGGCATCAGAACGCGCGCCTCGCGCAGAACCGTCAGACCGCCGACACCGCTGTCGAGAACGAGGATCGGGGCGTCGTTCATGACCGGTCCGCCCTGTCCATATCGCGTCTTGCCGGCCGTTCGAGGGATTTGAGCACGCCGCGCAGGCTCCGCACCTCCTGCTCGGAAAACTGCGCCTTGGTCAGCATGGTGCGAAGGTTCTGGACGAGAGCCTCGCGCTTTTCCGGAGGAAAGAAGTAATTGCGCGCATCGAGCATCGTTTCCAGATGATCGAACAGCCGGTAGAGATCGGCCTTCTCGGCCGGTGGGTTTGGCGGTGCGGAAAAGCGCGGTGCCCTCGACGGGTTCGCGGCGTTGCGCCAGGCATAGCTGACGAGGAGCACCGCCTGCGCGATGTTGAGGGAAGCAAACTTCGGATTGACCGGAAAGGTGACGATCTCGTCGGCAAGGCCGACTTCGTCGTTCTCGAGCCCGTATTTTTCGCGCCCGAAAATCACGCCTGTCCCGCCTGCCGGCGCATGGGCGACCAGCCGTTCCGCCGCCTCTTCCGGCCCGCGCACAGGCTTATAGCTGTCGCGCGCACGCGCCGTCGTCGCATAGACCAGCGAAAGATCGGAGAGCGCGTCTGCCAGGCTATCGAAGACCCGCGCCGCATCGAGCACGTGATCGGCCCGGCTCGCCGTCGCTCGCGCGCGCTCGTTGGGCCAGCCGTCGCGCGGCTTGACGAGGCGCAGATCGGCCAGTTCGAAATTCGCCATGGCCCGGGCGACCATGCCGATATTTTCGCCCATCTGGGGCTCGACAAGAATGATCGCCGGCGGCGCCGGCATGCTGAAAGACGTGGTTTCGGACAAGAATTCGGCTCATGATCGTGACAGACCTTGAGCCTTACCGTCGATTTCCCGACGTTTCCAGCAAGGATTGCCGCAGCTTTCCGCGAAGGTTTTCCAGCCTCACGGAACCGGGCCGCAGACGCCGTCCCATGCAAGGCGAATTTCCCGCTGGGGATCGGCTTCGATGCGGTCCGCGACGTCGAAGATCTTGGTTGCGCGACTGTCGCTTTCGTAAGCCGGCCAATCCGGCAGCGGACGGCCGGTCCGCACGAAGTGGACCCAATGATCTCGCATCCGATCGCTCAAGCCCCGCCGCGCGGCATCGGGCAACCAACCGAGATAAATTCCCCGGAATGGCGACAGGAATCGATCGAAGAGCAGCGGCAGATCCACCGAATGGGTCGCTCCGAGCCGGGAGAACACGCCCTTGGCGGGCCAGTCCAGCCGATACATGTAGGTCGGCGCGGCCTTCGCATTCTGTTCCGCGACGTGGATCGCCGAGGCGCGAAAGAGAATATCGGTTCCCAGCTGAGACACCCCCCGCTTGTCCGGATCGTAAAGCCCATGGATCGCCCTCGCCCGCTCGAGGCTCGTCGTGCGCTCCAGCCATCCGCTCATCTCGTTTGGACCGACCGGAAAGCTCAAGCCGGGCAGTTCGGTGAAGAGGGTAAACTCGTCGCGATTCGTGCCAATCAGGAGCGGCACCGATTTCGCGCGCCGGTAAAGATCGCCGAGTTCGGTCTCCGGCAGTTCGGCACCGTCGAAATACGGCATTGTCGGCAGGCCGGGAAAGCGCGCGGAGAGCTTGCGAAACACGTTGACGAACGCATTTGCGGGTCGGGCGAACAAGTCTTCGCGATCGCCGGAGGGGGCGAGAAGCCTGAAAGCCGTCTCGGCGATCGCTGCCGCCTTCTTTCGCGGCGCGAACAGATTGATTGTACCTGACTGGCAGATCGCCTGATGAAAGAGCTGCTGGGACCGCTCCGCGATCAGATGGTAGCCGACCGATGCCGCGCCTGCCGATTCACCCGCGATGGTGATCCGCTCCGGATCACCGCCGAAAGCCTCGATATTGTCGCGAACCCATTCCAGCGCGAGCCTCTGGTCGAGAAGCCCGGCATTGGCGGCAAAGCGCTTATCATCCGGGAAGAGTTCGGAAAAGCCGTTGAAGCCGATCAGTCCCAGGCGATAATTCAGCGTGACGACGACGATGTCGCCGCGCCGGGCAAGCTCGTCGCCCTGATATTGTGAGCCGGCTCCAATGAAAAAGCCGCCGCCGTGAATGAAGACCAGAACGGGTCGCTTGCCTCTCGTATCCGGCGTGAAGACGTGCAGATTCAGGCAGTCTTCCCCTGTTTCTCCGGACCAGCCGGAGAGACGGGCGAAGGGCTCGGGGAACGCGGTGCGCTGGGGGCTGGCAGGACCGAACTGAACGGCCCTTAAAGTTGAGAAGCCTTTCGACCGCCTGACCGGTGCCGCAAAGCGCCGTTCGCCGACAGGTGGTTCCGCATAGGGAATGCCGAGAAAACGAAGGTGCCTGCCCCGCCATCGCCGTCCTTCGATCAGTCCGCACGGCGCCTCCACGAAGATTGGATCGGCCGGAGCGGGGTATCCTATAATATGCTTTTCGTGCATGCGCCTCAGACGATCCTCGTACTCTTCTTTGCGTCCGCTTAGGTGGGTGCTATAGGGCCGTCAGATGAGTTCGACGCGGAGCACCCGCGTCGTCATGTCCCGGCGGCCGGCGGTCGCTGCATAATTGTTTTTCAAAGGATGGCACCGATGGCGAAAATCAAAGTCGAGAACCCTGTAGTTGAGCTCGACGGCGACGAGATGACCAGAATTATCTGGCACTTCATCAAAGAAAAATTGGTTCATCCCTATCTCGATATCGATCTCGAATATTACGATCTCGGCGTAGAACATCGCGACGCAACCGACGATCAGGTCACGGTCGATGCCGCGAACGCCATCAAGCGTCATGGCGTCGGCGTTAAGTGCGCCACGATCACGCCAGACGAAGGCCGCGTCGAGGAATTCGGCCTCAAGAAGATGTGGCGCTCGCCGAACGGCACGATCCGCAACATCCTCGGCGGCGTTATCTTCCGCGAGCCCATCATCTGCAAGAACGTACCGCGCCTCGTTCCGGGCTGGACCAAGCCGGTCATCGTCGGCCGCCACGCCTTTGGAGACCAGTATCGCGCCACCGACTTCAAGTTTCCCGGCAAGGGGAAGCTGACCATGAAGTTCGTGGGCGAAGACGGCGAGACCATCGAGCACGAAATTTACGACGCGCCGGCCGCAGGCATCGCCGTCGGCATGTACAATCTCGACGAATCAATCAAGGATTTTGCCCGCGCGTCGCTGAACTATGGCCTGCAGCGCGGATATCCGGTTTATCTGTCCACGAAGAACACGATCATGAAGGTCTATGACGGACGCTTCAAGGATATCTTCGAGGAGATCTACAAGAGCGAGTTCGAGGACCAGTTCAAGGCGCAGAAGATCACCTACGAGCATCGTCTGATCGACGACATGGTCGCCTCCAACCTGAAATGGTCGGGTGGTTATGTCTGGGCCTGTAAGAATTACGACGGCGACGTGCAGTCCGATACGGTTGCCCAGGGCTTCGGCTCGCTCGGCCTGATGACCTCGGTTCTCATGACGCCGGATGGCCAGACGGTGGAGGCCGAGGCGGCCCACGGCACGGTCACCCGCCACTACCGCCAGCATCAGAAGGGCGAGCAGACCTCGACCAACTCGATCGCCTCGATCTTCGCCTGGTCGCGCGGTCTGGCCCATCGCGCCAAGCTCGATGACAACGATGATCTGAAGACGTTCGCCGAAACAATGGAAACCGTCTGCGTCAAAACCGTCGAGCGCGGCTTCATGACCAAGGATCTCGCCCTTCTCATCGGTCCCGATCAGCCTTGGCTCTCCACCACCGGCTTCCTCGACAAGATCGACGAGGGGCTCCAGAAGGAAATGGCGAAGGCCTGAGGCGCGCAGAAAGCAAGGACGGAGCGGCCTGATATGTCCGCACCGTGCTTCTGAAAAGTCAATCCGGTACGCCGGGCAAACCGCGAGGATGGATATCCGCTTCCCGGTTCGCCCGGCGTTTTCGTTTGAAGAAAGCGGAAACACACCCCCGCATGACCGGATCGCGAAACGGGAAAAGTTCTTCGAAACCAGGACGCGGGTGTGCGGTTAACGAACCGAATTCGACCAATCAGACGGATACATCACATGCTGAAGAGAACCGGAACCGCCCTCGCCGCAACCCTGCTTCTGGCCGGAACCGCCTATGCGCAAACCTCACTGACGGAGATCGGTGACGACGTCACGGTCTCGCCATTCAACATGACGGCGGACGAGATCGAAGACATGGACGTCTATGACGGGAATGGAACGGAAGTCGGCGAAGTCGACGACGTTCTTGGCTCCGATCCGCAGACACCAACCCATATCGAAGTCAATTTCGATGACGATGCCGCAAGCACCTATCCCGATCGCGACGATGTGGTGGTTCCGATTTCCAACTTCTCGCTCTTGAACAACCGGCTGACGGTCGATCTGTCGCCGGAAGAGGTCCAGAACCTTCCTGTTCGCAACGA